>JAUYFZ010000155.1 GCA_030689585.1 Rhodocyclaceae bacterium
ACTTGTTTGTCCCTTCATTTTTACCCCATCCCCTCCCCAGCCCTCCCCTTGAAGGGGAGGGAGATTGGTACTGCCCTCCCCTTGAAGGGGAGGGAGGCCGCAACAACCGCTTCGAGTACCCACTACAAACCGCATAGAGCCAAAAATGCCGACAATATTGCAAGTTGAGGGATACAGAATTATGGTGCATACGCACGATCATCCTCCCTCGCATGTTCACATTCTTGGCCCTGATGGGCGTGCAAAAATTCAGATGGATTGTCACCGTGGAATCGTTAATCTTTTATGGCATGATGGTACCCAACGATCCGATCTGCGATTAATCCTCAATACGGTGGAGAGAGAAATTAAGCAGTTATGCGATGCGTGGAGAGAGATACATGGACCGATATGATCAAATGATCAAGCACTCAGAAGATGCTTCCAAATGGCTGGCGACAGCACCACGTATTTCGTCGGCGGCCATCGGTAACGGACGACTTGTCATGGAGTTAACCTCAGGCGTTGTTGTTTCAGTTCCGTGGTCGCAAATGCAACTTGGATCAAAGATACCTACGATAACGGAAATTCTCGGCAATGGACTTGACGTTTATTTTCCGGAACTTGACGACTCCGTATTTGTGCCAGACATTTTGTCCAGCATTGCTAACCTGCGGCTGGCTGCTTGATTACTTTTCCTAAACCCGGACAACGGCTTGATCTGCCCCCCCTGCCACTTTCTGCCGATGCGCGGGCATTTTCGCAACTGGCCAACCGTCAGCGATGCTTGGTTATTATTACGGCGAATCCGCTGGCGGCTCTGCGTCTTTCTGAAGATATATCTTGGTTCGCCCCTGCCCTGCGCGTCAATTTGTTACCCGATTGGGAAACCCTGCCTTATGACAGTTTTTCACCTCACCAAGACCTGATTTCTGAACGGTTAGGCACGTTATATGCCGTGACACGCGGCGAATGCGATGTGTTGATCGTGGCGGCTGAAACCATGCTGGCCCGCATGGCTCCGCCTTCTCATCTGCTCAGTCACACTTTCTTTTTGAAGAAAAGTGACCCGCTCGATATTGAACGACTACGCGGGCAATTGACGCTGGCGGGGTATCAACACGTCACTCAGGTGGTCGCCACGGGAGAGTATTCCGTGCGCGGTGGGTTGATCGATGTGTTTCCTATGGGAGCGGTGTTGCCCTATCGCATCGAGCTTTTCGATGATGAGGTGGAAACGATTCGCACCTTCGACGTGGATACCCAACGCACGCTGTACCCCGTGCCTGAAATTCGTCTGTTGCCTGCCCGTGAGTTTCCGGTGAGCGAGGGGGGACGCAACAAATTCCGCAGTCGTTTCAGGGAAACCTTTGAAGGGGATGCCTCGCGATTGGCCCTTTACAAAGACGTTTCTTCCGGTGTGCTGCCGGCCGGTATTGAATATTATCTGCCGCTGTTTTTCGATGAGACCGTCACGTTGTTTGACTATCTGCCGAAGGATGCCGTGTTATTGACTCACGATGATGTGCCCGGTGCTATTGCTGAATTCTGGCGCGATACGAATCATCGGTTTGATCTGCTTAAGGGAGATCGTTCGCGTCCCATTTTGCCCCCGAAGGATTTGTTTCTTACCGATGAACAGTTTTTCATCGGTTGTCAGTCTTTCCCCCGTTACCACTGTGCTGTCAGTAACGCCCCTAATCATCTCCCCTGCGTGTCCATCGACCGCAAAGCGGACGATCCGCTGATGGCTCTCAAGCGATTTTTGACTGATTTTGAAGGGCGGGTGCTGCTGCTGGCGGAATCTCCAGGTCGTCGGAGCACCATCGCCGATTTACTATCTGAACAGGGATTGCATCCTGCTGCCTGCCCGGATTTTGCTACGTTTGTTGCTGCTTCCGATCGTTTCATGCTGGGCATTGCGCCGTTGTCGGGTGGTTGGTGTGATGGGGAATCGCAACAAGCGTTTATCACGGAAAACGAATTGTATGCAGCGACGGCACGACCGCGTCATCGTCGTACCGAATCGCGTCGTGCCAACTTGGAAGGTTGGTTGCGCGATCTTTCCGAGTTGAAAATTGGGGATCCCATCGTGCATGAATCGCATGGTATTGGCCGCTATCGGGGGCTGATTCATATCGACGAGACGGAATTTCTGCACTTGGAATATGCTGAAGCGGCCACGCTTTATGTCCCCGTTTCACAACTTCATGTCATCGCACGCTATAGCGGAGCCGATCCAGATGCCGTGGAACTGCATCGTTTAGGTTCCGGCCAATGGGAAAAAGCCAAGAAGAAAGCCGCAGAACAGGTGCGGGATACGGCCGCAGAGCTATTGCATCTCTATGCACAACGGGCGGCACGTTGCGGCCATCGTTTCAACTTCAAACAGCATGATCTGGATGCCTTCGCCGATGGTTTCGGATTTGAAGAAACAACGGATCAGGAAGCCGCTATTGAAGCCGTGGTGGCAGACATGAAATCAGGCAAACCGATGGATCGTCTCGTGTGCGGCGATGTGGGATTCGGAAAGACGGAAGTCGCCCTTAGGGCGGCCTTTGTGGCGGTTTCCGATGGTAAACAGGTGGCGATATTGTGTCCGACGACATTACTGGCAGAACAGCACTATCAAACCTTCTCAGATCGGTTTGCAGATTGGCCGGTGAAGGTGTCGGAAATCTCCCGTTTCCGCAGTGCCAAGGAGCAAACGGAGGCGATCAGACTATTAGGGGAAGGCAAGATCGACATTCTCATCGGTACCCATCGTCTGCTTCAAAAAGATGTGATGTTTTCACGTTTGGGGTT
>JAUYFZ010000119.1 GCA_030689585.1 Rhodocyclaceae bacterium
GTGCGCACCATGCCCAATACTCCCGCGCTCATCGGAGCGGGCATCACCGGGTTGTGCGCCGATGCGAGTGTGAACCGCGAAGACAGGGACATCGCAGAAAAGATATTGAGTGCGGTGGGACGGACCCTATGGATTGACGACGAGGCGAAAATGGATGCAGTCACGGCCATTTCCGGCAGCGGTCCTGCTTATGTGTTCTATTTCATGGAAGCACTCGAACAAGCGGCCTGTGAATTGGGTTTTTCAGATCAGGAAGCGAGGCTTTTAACCGTTGAAACTTTTCTAGGCGCGGCACGTCTGGCACAAGATAGTTCGGAATCTGTGGCCGTCCTGAGGGACCGCGTGACTTCAAAAGGAGGGACGACAGCCGCCGCGATTGAAGGCTTCAATGCCGACGGCGTTCATGCGGCCATCGGGCGAGGGGTGTTTGCAGCGGAAAAGCGGGGACATGAATTGTGCACCTTGTTGGGTCAGGAAGGGGGCGTGTAACGTAATGATTCAATTATTGATTTTCATCGGTAGCGCAGTGGTTGATTTTCTCTGTGCTGCCTTGTTGATTCGCTTCATTATGCAGTTGGTGCGTTTAACGTTCATCAATCCGCTAGGTCGATTCATTTTGGCGGTGACTGAGTGGATCGTTCGCCCCACGCGCCGGTGGATTCCAAAATTCCAGGGGGTTGACCTTTCGCCGCTGGTGCTGGCTTGGTTGATTCAGTGCCTGTGGCTAGTGCTGATGACCTCGAATGTCTCCGTCTCTACGGTCATGGGCGTGGCCACCTTGGAGATTGTGCGGCTTCTGTTGCACTTAGCGATGGGCATCGTCATCGTTTCCGCTGTGCTCTCATGGGTAAACCCCTACGCGCCGTTGGCTCCCCTTTTCAATGCACTATCCCGTCCTTTGTTGCGTCCGTTGCGTCGGTTCATTCCCCCGATAGGCGGTGTTGATCTTTCACCGCTGGTGCTGTTACTGCTCTTACAGATACTGTTGAGTGTTATCGACAGCCTGCGTTTCGGGTTGTTATCGGGGGTGAGATGACATACTGTTATGCCAGTCGGTAGTGGCCTCCATGAAATGCCCTTATTGCAATGAGGACAACACGCAGGTGGTCGACACCCGCGAAAATGATGAGGGTGACACCGTTCGTCGTCGTCGTCGCTGCACCTCCTGCGACAAACGGTTCACCACCTATGAACGGGTTGAACTGCAACTACCGTTAATCATCAAGAAAAACGGAGGGCGCGTCGACTACCTTCGAAGCAAACTCAAGGCCAGCATGTCACTGGCTTTAAGAAAACGCTCCGTGACCGCCGAAAGTATCGATGCCGCCCTGGATCACATCGAAGAACGGCTGGCAACGCTAGGAGAACGGGAGGTCGCTTCGCAACGAATCGGGGAACTGGTGATGAGAGAACTCAAGAAACTCGACAAAATCGCCTATATCCGGTTTGCCTCCGTTTATCGCAATTTTGAGGATATCGACGAATTTTCCATCGCCGTTCAGGAAGCGAAGGAGCCGCAATGACTTTTACGTTGACTGACACACTCTTAATGGCCCGCGCCTTGCAACTGGCAGAACAAGGGCTTTTTACGACCACCCCGAATCCGCGTGTCGGTTGCGTACTGGTCAAAAACGGAGAAGTGATCGGTGAAGGCTGGCATGAACATGCGGGGGGACCTCACGCCGAAATCAACGCGCTGACGGCGGCGAAACAGGCAGGCCACTCGACAAACGGAGCCACCGCCTACGTGACCCTTGAACCCTGCAACCACTTCGGTCGCACCCCTCCTTGCGTGGATGCGTTGATCGAAGCCGGTATTGTTCATGTGATCGCCGCCATGCAAGACCCGAATCCTCAAGTTTCAGGGGAAGGGTTGGACAAACTGAACGCGGCGGGCATCCGAGTGACCTGTGGGTTAAGGGAAGGCGAAGCCACCGAACTCAATATCGGGTTCATTTCCCGCATGACACGAAACCGCCCCTGGGTGCGTCTCAAGGTCGCCGCCAGTTTGGATGGCATGACCGCCCTCAACAACGGGACCTCCCAGTGGATCACCGGCCCGGAAGCCCGCCGCGATGCCCATGCCTGGCGCGCCCGCAGTTGTGCCATCCTGACAGGCTACGGCACGGTCAAAATGGATAACCCCCAGCTCACCGTGCGCGAGGTGGACACCCCACGCCAACCGCTTAAGGTCGTCGTCGATAGCAAGTTGCGTATCTCCCCGGATGCCCGCATTGCGGAGGGCAACGGATTGCTGGTGGCTACCGCTGTCATGGACGAAACGCGGGCCAGCGCACTCCGTCAACGGGGCATTGAAATACTCACGTTGCCGGATGCCTCCGGCAAAGTTGATCTGCTGGCTTTGCTTAAAACCCTAGCCCTTCGCGGCATCAATGAAGTGCATGTCGAAGCCGGACATCGGCTGAATGGAGCCTTGCTGGCGGAAGGGCTGGTCGATGAATTCCTGATTTATCAAGCACCCGTATTACTCGGCGATCTCGCCAGAGGCATGTTCGCCTTACCGGAACTCACCACACTGACCGATGCGCGACGGCTAAACGTCCTAGAGCGTCGCTTTTTGGGAGAAGATCAATTTATACGGGCACGTCCGGGTTAACGGCATTCCATTACCCATAAGTCAAAGGCAGAAGCTCCTCCCCCTTCAAGGGGGAGGCTGGGAGGGGGATGGGGGGAAGAATTCCGCGTAAAACCCCATCCCCACCCCAGCCCTCCCCTTGAAGGGGAGGGAGATTGACACCGACCTGAGTAGTTACGTTGCCTGGTTATTTCACGTTAAGAAGTCGCTCGACCTCTTCAAGCAGTTGCACGGAAGTCACCGGCCTGACGAGCGTTTTGTCCGCCCCTAGGTGGCGGGCTGCCTCTAGGTAACACACCATGCGCTGCATTCCCGCACAAAGCGCGATGATCTTCGGACGAGGATGCTCCGCTGGCAACTTGCGAAGTTTCGTGATGAGTTCGATACCGTCATGCTCCTGCATGACAATCTCCGTAATAATCAAGACAGGATGATGCGTTTTCACCCATTGGAGAGCCTGTCCGCCATGTTCCGCCAACAACACGGTATAACCCGCTGACTCCAGCGTTCCCTGCGTCAATTGCCTTGATTGCAGGTCATCGTCTACCACCAAGATGATTCGTTGAGCATTCATAGGTTAGTTAGTGCTTACTAGTGGGGGGGGGGGGGGGGGG
>JAUYFZ010000128.1 GCA_030689585.1 Rhodocyclaceae bacterium
TCCCCACCCTAACCCTCCCCTTGAAGGGGAGGGGATTGGGGCTGTGGCGCATTGCATTGATCTATATAGTTATTTCGACTTATGGGTAATGGAATGCCTCATACCCTTATTCCGAGGGATGTTCAACGAATCCTGAGGTTACTCTAAAATGGAATCATCCACTGAAGCAAATAGGCTTCAATTGTTACAACATGCCCGCATGAAACGTGATTTCATGTCGGCATCGTCCCAGCGAAATACCAAACAGGGACAACTTCCAAGGATACATTTTCTATAGGACTCGGCCTGCCAGTGCTCAGATGCCGGGCTTGTCCAACAAACTTCCGCTTAGAAATACGCAAGGCATAAATACCGGGATGCTGCAAGTTATCTAGTTGCAAAATTCGATTGTTCCATTTTGCCCATGGAGAAAAACTTAGTGTAGTCATTGGAAAGAGCTAACGAATAGCGTTTATCCGCCGCCCCGCCCAAGCCTGCAAGAACCGCCAAGTTCGGGGCGGCGGATAAACCTCGTTGGACTGAACTGCGGGGACAATCGGTTGATTATGGGGATTGTAAGGTTGCGGGAGGGGAAGACAACCGGCCATTTCTACTTAGCATTGACAGTTATTTTGACGGTCGAATTACAATACTCCCCATGAATGCACTTCCCCCCATTATTCTTTGTGCAACCCATCGTCTGGCACGACATCTGAGAACTCGTGGGCGATCGATGGCCATGACATTGGCTCAATGGTTGGACACACTGGGAGAAGCCACAGATCCCGCCCCACTCTCTGGAATACAGGAACGATTGCTCTGGGAATCTGCCGTAGCGGCGGATGATGAGGATGCCTTGTTTGACCGTGAGGGACTGGCCGCCATGGCGGCTGAAGCGGATGCTCTATGCGAGGTTTGGGGATTGAGGCCGGACTCTCGTGGGGGGGAGGAAGCAGCCCGATTTCTACGCTGGCGGGCTGCTGTGCGGCGTGAATGTCAAAAGAAGGGCTGGCTGTCTGCGTCCCGCTGGCGGTCATGGAAGATAGCCCGTTTGTCCGAGGGGGAAGTCGTCCCCTCCAAAGTGATTTTGGCCGGTTTTGATCGATTCTCTCCCCAAGAAAAAGAACTTATTCGCGTGCTGGAAGCCAGAGGCACGGTGGTGGAACAACATGCCCTGATGTTGAAGTCATCGGGGACGATTCGGGTGATGGGCTGGCCGGATGTGCGTGCGGAATGTAAGGCCGCCGCCGAGTGGGCCAAGCAAAAACTGGCGCAAAACGCCTCTGTTCGCCTAGGGCTTATCGTGCCTGATCTTGGGGGCAGGCGAAACCCGTTGAAAGAGGCATTGGACGAGGCACTTCATCCAGAGGCATGGGATTCTGCCTGCGATGATTTCCCCCGTCGTTACAGTTTTTCTCTAGGCTTGCCGCTGGCACGTTTTCCTATTATTGCGACGGCACTATCGTTACTTCGGGTGAATCTTGCTCCGCATCGCTGCGATCAATCTGCATTGAGCACTTTACTATTAGGCCCCTACTGGTCTGCTTTTGAAACGGAAGCGGACGGTCGAGCCCAATTGGAAGCGGCCATGCGACGGAATTTGCCCCCGGTCGTTCGACTTACCCGTGTGTTGGCGTTGAGGCATCGATTTAACAAGGCCCCTCAAACCTTGGCCCATTTGGAAAAAGTGTGTGTCAAATCAAAAAAAGTGGACGGTTGGGCAACGCACATCGCCGCATGGTTATCAGAGGTAGGCTGGCCTGGCGAACGTGCGCTTTCCCGCCATGAGCAACAGGCGGTGGAGGCATTTACTCAGACGTTAGGGTCAATAGAGGCATTGGAACCCCAAGTCCCGTTGTTAGATCAAGCAGGAGCCGTTCGATTGCTGGCCAGACTCTGTCGTGAGGAATTGTTTCAACCGGAAATGGAAGAACGACCGAGTGTCGAGGTGATCGGCCCGCTGGAAGCGGCGGGACTGTCGTTTGATGCCATCTGGGTGATGGGATTGTCAGAATCCGCCTGGCCTCCGCCTGCTCGGCCCAACGCGCTTTTGTCCGCACAGGCCCAACGACAGGTCGGCTCTCCTCATGCGGGAGCGCAGGGACAAACCGAGTTTGCCCGCTCCATTTTGAAACGATTGCAGCATTCGGCCCCAGAGGGGGTGTTTTCATGGGTCACCGAAGAACGGATGAGTCCTCTGTTGGCAGGGCTTCCGGTCAGTGAAGCCGGAGAGGAACCGAAGTTTTCACGATTCGCTCAATGTATGGGGCAAGGCACCATTGACTATGTCGACGATCATCAGGCCCCCCCTGTTGGACATGACGAGAAGATCAAGGGAGGGGCCGCTCTCATCAAGGCGCAATCGCTGTGTCCTGCCTGGGCGTTTTATCGCTATCGCCTAGGCGCTAGGGCACTGGAAGAACCGGTGGAAGGACTCGATGCCATGGGACGAGGGGTTTTACTGCATCATGTGATGGAAAAATTCTGGAAAGAACGCACGCAAATGATGCTTTGGGAGATGTCTGGCGCGGATCGGGCAGAGGCCGTGCGACGTGCGGTGGTGCTTGCACTGGAGGAATTCAATGCCCAGCGAGAAGCCCCCTTATCCCCGCGCTTTTTGGCACTCGAACAAACGCGGTTGGAAGGATTGCTCTCCCAGTGGTTACTGCTGGAATTGGAACGCCCGGTCCTGTTTTCCGTGCAGGCCTGTGAAAGTCCCGTGGACGTGACCATCGAAGGACTCACCCTCCGCGTGAAGATGGATCGTGTTGACGTACTTTCGGATGGACGACAATTTCTTATCGATTACAAAACAGGCAACGTCTCCGCAAAAGATTGGCAGGGTGAACGGCTGGCGGAACCTCAACTCCCGATCTATGCGGCCTATGCGACCAGTAACCTCGCAGGGGTGGCCTTTGCTAAAGTAAAAACAGATGAATGCGCCTTTGTCGGCCTAGGATGCGAAGCGAACCTGATCGAAGGACTCAAAGTGGCCGATGACTGGCCCGCACAAATCGAACAATGGCGGGCCGCCATTGCAGCCCTCGTGCGAGAAATTCGCGAAGGATATGCGCCCGTTATTTTTGCAGACGCAAGTGATTTGAGATATTGCGAAGTGCTGCCGCTATTGCGTATTGATGAAAGCCGTGGACAATTGAGCATCGGTGCTGTACGTTGAACTTCACATATTTGGAGGCTGAAATGAATGCCATAACCTATACGACTACCTGTGCTAACCGCACCGCCCCTGTGAACAGGGGTTGTAACGATCCCGAACTTGATGGAACGGATTACTTGTTGTTCACACCTACAAACGAGGAACGTCTTCTTTCGGCGGCAACACAACTCAATTCTGGCAAAGGTGTTGATCGAAAGTTGACGCAATGAGGCATTGCTGATTGCGCAATTGCGGTTTCATTACTGAAGCGACTCATATTTTGTAACTACTCAGGTCGGTGTCAATCT
>JAUYFZ010000129.1 GCA_030689585.1 Rhodocyclaceae bacterium
ACGGGCATGGCGAATCGCCACCCCGCATCATGAAACATGACCCATTGACCACCATACCCTCCCCAACCCACCCCTTGAAGGGGAGGGATACAACCGATGCGCCTTGCTCCTCCCCCTTACAGGGGGAGGCCGGGAGGGGGATGGGGAATGTGTTTCACGTTAACCGGCGCACACACGCTTCCGGGATCTCGTCGATGAAGCGCGAGGAATGTCCATAGCGCGTTTGACCATGCAGCATTCGGGTTTGCGCGAAGGAAAGATATAACCGATGGCGGGCGCGGGTGATGGCGACATACATCAGGCGACGTTCTTCTTCCAATCCCTTGGGTTCCCGTGCGGCATTTTCATGGGGAAAGAGATCTTCTTCTAGACCGGTGACGAAAACCACGTTGAATTCCAACCCCTTGGCCGCATGCACTGTCATCAACTGGATGGCATCCTCCGAATCCCCCGATTGATGTTCTCCGGCTTCTAATGCGGCGTGCGTCAGGAAATCAGCCAAATCGCCCGACAAATGGCCCTCGGTGGTTCTGACGCGATCTTCCTCGGCGATGAAGCTGGCGGCCGCATTCACCAGTTCATCTAGGTTGGACAGTCGATCCTGGCCTTCCTTGTCATTCTGGTAATGACTGCGCAGACCCGAAAGTTCCACCACATGGTCGATGAGTTCCGGTAACGGAAGATCCGCCGCCTCTTTCATTTTCGCGATCAACCCTGCAAATAGAACCGCCTTGCCACCGACTTCCGGGATGGCCGCAAACAGGCTGCTTCCTCCATTTTTTGCCGATGCCTGCAACTGTTCGATACTGCGTGTCCCGATCCCGCGTGTCGGAAAATTAATCACGCGCATCAACGCAGTATCGTCATCCGAATTGGCGATTAAACGCAGATACGCCAGTGCGTGCTTGATTTCGGCCCGCTCGAAAAAACGCAACCCCCCATAAACACGGTAAGGCAACCCTGCCGAAAAAAGGGCATGTTCCAACACCCGCGACTGCGCGTTACTGCGGTAGAGCAGGGCCATTTCCACCCGTTCATGCCCCTGACGAACGAGGGAACGCACCTCATCGACCATCCAGCGGGCCTCATCTCCATCCGACCAGGCGTTGTAAATGCGAATCGGCTCACCGCTTCCGGCCTCCGTCCACAGGTTTTTGCCGAGCCGTTTTTCATTATTTTTGATGAGGGCGTTGGCCGCATCGAGGATATTGCCGTGAGAACGATAATTTTGTTCCAGCCGAATAACGGAAGTCACTTTGAATTCACGCTCGAAATCCCGCAGGTTGCCCACTTCCGCGCCCCGAAAGCCGTAGATACTTTGATCGTCGTCCCCCACGCAAAACAGGGCACTGCCTTCGCCCGTGAGACATTTCAGCCACCGATATTGCAAGAGGTTGGTATCTTGAAACTCATCCACCAGAATGTGACGGAATCGTTCCTGATAATGCCGGCGCAAGGGTTCGTTGCGCATCAGCAATTCGTAGGCGCGTAGCAATAATTCGGCAAAATCGACAACCCCTTCTTTTTGACACTGGGCCTCGTAGGCCTCGTAAATTTCCACCCGCATTTTGGCTTGTTTGTCCCAGGCTTCCACCGCCGTCGCACGACGGCCCTGGTCTTTTTGTTTATTGATGAAGTGCTGCATGTCTTTCGGCGGATATTGTTCATCATCCACGTTGAGGCTTTTAAGCAATCGCTTGATCGTGGAAAGCTGATCAGCGGAATCAAGTATTTGGAAAAGCTGCGGTAACCCGGCATCGCGATAATGCGTGCGCAACAAGCGATTACACAAGCCATGAAAGGTTCCCATCCATAGTCCCCGCGCATGGAGGGGAACCATCGTTGAAAGCCGGGTCAGCATTTCCTTCGCAGCTTTGTTGGTAAAAGTAACCGCGAGAATTTCTTGCGGACGAGCCTGTCCGGTCGACAAAAGCCACGCAATACGGGTCGTCAGCACCCGCGTCTTGCCGGAACCCGCACCGGCCAAAATCAATGCGTGCTGTGGCGACAAGGTGACTGCGGCTAATTGTTCAGGATTCAATCCACGAAGGAGATCGGACATGGGGCAACCTGTGTCAAAATTGGGGTTAGAAAACAAACAGGAACAAGCATGGAACAATATCACGGCACGACCATTCTCTCTGTGCGGCGCGGTTCTACCGTATCGTTAGGCGGCGATGGTCAGGTGACACTCGGCAATATCGTCGTTAAAGCCGGTGCTCGCAAGGTGCGACGGTTATTCAACGAAAAAATACTTGCCGGTTTTGCAGGGGGAACGGCGGATGCTTTTACGTTGTTTGAACGTTTTGAATCCAAACTCGATAAACATCAGGGCAATCTTTTGCGTTCCGCGGTCGAACTCGCCAAGGATTGGCGCACCGACCGAATGCTGCGTCGGCTGGAAGCCATGCTGGCCGTGGCAGACCGTGAACACTCTTTGATTATCACCGGCAATGGCGATGTGCTGGAACCTGAAATGGGCATCATCAGCATCGGCAGTGGCGGGCCTTACGCACAATCTGCGGCCCGCGCCTTGCTGGATAACACGGCGATGTCTCCCGCAGAAATTGTCAGTAAAGCCCTATCCATTGCAGCCGACCTGTGTATTTATACCAACATGAACCATACGATTGAGACTTTAGAATGACTTCCTCCTCCCTTCCTTCCTCCCCTTCCATCACCTCCACGCTCACGCCCGCTGAGATCGTGCTTGAGCTGGACAAACATATCGTCGGCCAGGCCAAGGCCAAACGTGCGGTGGCCATTGCCTTGCGCAATCGCTGGCGACGTGCGCAGGTGGCCGAACCCCTGCGTTCGGAAATCACGCCCAAGAACATCCTGATGATCGGGCCTACAGGGGTGGGTAAAACGGAAATTGCCCGTCGTCTGGCCAAACTGGCCCACGCGCCCTTCATCAAGATCGAAGCGACGAAATTTACGGAAGTCGGCTATGTGGGGCGCGATGTGGACACCATCATCCGTGATCTGGCGGAAGTCGCGATCAAGAATGCCCGTGAATTTGCCATGAAAGCGGTGCGAGACCGAGCCGCAGAAGTCGCCGAAGAACGTGTGCTCGACATTCTGTTGCCCCCCGCCAGAACCTCGGCATCGCTACCCAAACCGGACTCTGAAGAATCCGACCTGCCTGAAGAACCTCCCCCACCGCCGCCTCCTCAAAATTCTGCGACCCGACAAAAATTTCGGAAAAAGTTACGCGAAGGCAAGCTCCATGACAAGGAAATCGAGGTGGAAATTGCTCTGCTCTCCGCCCATATGGAAATTTTCGCGCCGCCCGGCATGGAAGATTTAACCGAGCAGCTTCAGGGATTGTTCCAGAATCTGGGAGGCACCAAGCGCAAGACACGCAAAATGAAAATTTCCGATGCCTTGAAAATCATCACCGACGAGGAAGCGATACGGCTCATCAATGATGACGAAGTCAAATCGCAAGCACTCTGGAATGTTGAACAGAACGGCATCGTTTTTTTAGATGAAATTGACAAAATTGCCGCCCGTTCGGAATCTCACGGTGCTGACGTTTCCCGGCAAGGCGTGCAACGCGATCTGTTGCCTCTAGTTGAAGGCACCACCGTTTCAACCAAATTCGGCATGATTAAGACCGATCACATTTTGTTCATTGCCAGCGGAGCTTTTCACTATTCAAAACCCTCCGACCTGATCCCTGAATTACAGGGGCGTTTCCCTATTCGAGTGGAACTGGAATCCCTTTCAGTGGATGACTTTGAACGAATCCTCACGCAGACCGATGCGTGTCTGACCCGTCAATATCAGGCCTTGCTTGGCACTGAAGGATTAGAGATTACCTTTACAGAAGAAGGCATTCGGAAATTGGCGCAAACGGCTTGGCAAGTCAATGAACGAACGGAAAACATTGGTGCACGCCGACTTCATACCGTCATGGAAAAACTGCTGGAAGATATTTCATACGCAGCGGTGGCGGGATCCCCCGATCACGTCGAAAAAATCACGATTAATGCAGATTATGTGGATGAGCGTCTGGCCGAACTTGCCAAAAACGAGGATCTGTCGCGTTACGTTTTGTAGACAATAGCCTCGCCAAAACCCACCTGGAGCGTCATCCATTCTTTGTCTGGTAAGTTCAGCAGCAGACCGGCGGTCGCACGGATCACGCCTTGATGCGTGACCCAGACCGCCACGCCTCCCAACGCAACATCCACCGCCACCGCAGCCCTGACCCGCTCCCGCAGCATCCGGGCGGATTCCCCCCCGGGCGGCGCGAAGTCCCACGGGTCCGCCGCCCAAGCGTCCAGCGCAGAACGATCTATCGCCTCCCACGAGACCCCCTCCCATTCACCGAAATGCCGTTCCTGCAAAGCGACATCTTCGATCGGTGCTGCGTGTAACCGTTCCGCCAACAAGCGGCATCTCAAGGCTGGGCTGGATCGTAGCCGGTCAAAAGCAGGCAGGCAGAGTTTTTGCAAACTTGATGCGATGGCCGCCTTCGATACGGCAAGATCGAGTCGTCCATAGCAAATGCCGGGCCGCACCTCCGGTTCTGGATGACGAACTAGCCAAAGTTCCATTGCGCGAGAAATCCAACATAAAACGCCAGTTCCGTCATTTGCTGGGTCGCCCCCAAACAATCCCCCGTATAACCGCCGAGTCGGCGCAAAAAGTAACGGGCACTCAAGAAAGTAACGACCATCACCCACAGCAAAGCGAGGGCCGTTTCCAAACGGGGCCATAGCAGGCAGGGCATCAGGCCGAAAACACCGGCCATGACCAAATCGCCCGCACTCATCGTGACGAAAGCTTTGGATTTGCCTTCTTCACGCACGTAATCCATCGCAAAAACAAGAACCACCGCCGCAAAACGAGAGACCGCATGGGCCGCAATAATCACGAATAAAAGTGCCCCCTCTGACACGTCCCTCAACGCGTTCCACTTCGTCAGCAACAGGAGGGTGATCCCGATGGCTCCGTAACTGCCGATACGCGAATCTTTCATGATCGTCAGAATTTGTTCTCTATCCCATCCGCCCCCGAAACCATCGCAAGCATCCGAAAATCCATCTTCGTGAAACGCTCCCGTTACGAGAATGGTCGCCATCATTCCCAGCAACACCGCCAGCGAAAACGGCAAAATCAAACCCGCCACCCACGTGGTCAACGCGCCGATTACCCCCACGACCAGCCCCACCAGAGGGAAGTAACGGGCCACGCCCTCAAGCTGTTTTGATAGCGGGCAAGCCTCCGGGACGGGTAGCCGCGTAAGGAAGGCGGTTGCTGCCAAAAATCGAATCCATTCTGTTTTCATATATTCCCTACAATACACTCGTTTCCCACTTCTTCCGTGAATCATGTTCGTAGCTTCTCAATAAGTCATGGCAAAGGTCGGAGATAAAAGCTCCTCCCCCTTCAAGGGGAGGGCTGGGGTGGGGATGGGGTAAAAGGTTGGGTGATATTTCGCAATAGATTGATTTTGCGTAAATTTCTCATCTCCCCCATGCCCCTCCCCACCACCCCC
>JAUYFZ010000132.1 GCA_030689585.1 Rhodocyclaceae bacterium
GGGAGGGAGATTGGTACTGCCCTCCCCTTGAAGGGGAGGGAGGCCGCAACAACCGCTTCGATTACCCACTACAAACCACATAGAGCCATTTACTCGATATAGAGAGTGGTGTCCAGTGCCGAGGCTTTTAATTTGTCGGCGAATTTCACCGAAATCGTGAAGAAATGTCATCGTTGCCTGCGGCCGCCTGATGCCCGCAAGCAACCCAAGCCGCCAAACCACCTTCGGGTCGGTTTTCCAGCCAGACTCGCCAGCCATTGGCCTGTGCGAGCTGACGCACAATCGCCAATCCCAAGCCTGTGCCGCCGGTGGCGGGATTGCGTGAGGCTTCCACGCGATGAAAAGGACGGAATACCGCCTCCATTTGCTCCGACGGGATACCGGGGCCTCGGTCCAGCACGCCGATGCGGCATTCGTCATGGATGTTTTCGCACCTAAGTTCAATGGGGCCATCTCCCGCATAACGCTGGGCATTGGCTAAAAGATTACCCAATACGCGGCGTAACGCCGTCGGCGGAACGGTTAATTGGATGATTGGGCAATGCACCCACACTTCAACGCCCGCTTCCTTTACCCGCTCGGTCAATGATTCCAGCAATTCGCGTACATCCACTTGCGTGGCGGCTTCTCGTCCTAAACCTCGTGCCAGATCCAGCAGTTCTCCGACAAGTTGATTCATTTCTTCAACATCTTTGTCCAGCCGGGCGATCCAAGCCGGGTCAGGGCGGCGTTCCAATAGTTCCAGTGCCAGCCGCATACGGGCCAGCGGGGTGCGTAAATCATGGGACAACCCTGCTAACAGGGTAGTACGTGCGTCCAGAAGGTCTTGCACTTGACGCGCCATCTGATTGAAACGATGGGCCAGTGCTTGTATTTCGCGTGGGCCGGTTTCCGGTAGCAGTTCAGGGGTTTCGCCACGGCCTAGCGCGGCAGCCGCCATATCAAAACGCTTGAGCGGAGCAACGGTGTGTCGGGCCAGCCAGACAGCGGCCAATCCAGACAGAATGAATCCTCCCATCAAGATCAACAATCCGGCGAGAAGAGGTTGAGGGCCGATTCGCTCGTGCGAAAATCCTACCCAAAACGTTCGACCACCGCTGGGCAATCCGATCCAATACCAAGTCTCACCGCTCGCCGTTTCGCTCGATAAAATGACGGCCACCCCGGCACGCCGGATCAATTCCGATTCCAGTTGACGAAAATACGGACTGCGCAAAGTCGGTTGTATCGCTCCTTCAGGAAACTGAGTGACGAGCGTTAATCCATGCGCGGTTTGTAGTTCTTGTTCGAAGACTGCGCGTGTGACCGGAGGTAATTCCCTCCACGTTTGTGTGGACAGCACGATCAGGCCCGCCAAATCGCTCGTCGCACGGCGGGCCATGGGCAGCATCAGCAGAAACACGACGGCCAGCATGGTCAGAATTTCAAACAACACAAAGACCAAGGCAAGCCGAATCGCATTAGCGTGAAATATACTCATTCGGAGTGCCCCGTCACAATCGAGCGTAACGAGCCGATGAGAACCCCCCGAAAGGGGGGCAAGGGGGGCGGGCGTTTAATCGCATTGATTTCATGTGACAGGGGGTGGATTCGTGACTATGCAAGTTTTGTTGGCTAAGGCTCAATGTCGGGCGCATGATCAGTCAGGAAGCCGTGCCCTGCGGATTGAACAGATAGCCTTCGCCACGCACCGTGCGAATGTAGGCCGGATGGGTGGGATCCGCTTCAATCTTGCGCCGCAAACGCACCACTCGGATATCGATGGTGCGGTCGAAAGGATCGCAGGCATATCCCTTGAGCAAGTCGAGTAGCACATCGCGAGATAACACTCGATTGGGACGTTCGATGAATACCTTGAGCAGATCGAATTCTGCTCCAGAAATGTCCACCTCGACGTTTTCTTTGAGCAAGCGTCGGGCCGCCAGGTCTAAGCGATAGGGGCCAAAACGGGATTCATCCGAATGCGACACGACGGGCGTGGTTTGAGCCCGACGTAGCAGTGCTCTCAATCGAGCGAGTAGTTCGCGGGGACTGAACGGTTTGGCCAGATAATCGTCAGCCCCCACTTCCAAGCCCACGACCCGGTCGATTTCCTCACCGCGAGCGGAGAGGATGAGCACAGGAATGGTCGCAATTGCTCCCGACCGTGCTCGAAGTGCGCGGGTGAGCATCAGGCCATCTTCACCGGGCAACATCAAATCCAGCACAATGGCATCCGGCAGGGTACTTTCGATGGCACGACGCATCCCCGCTCCGTCGCTGGCCAGATCAACGACGAAGCCCGTGTCAGTCAAATAGGCAGAGAGCAACTCCCGCAAGGCAGGGTCGTCGTCTACCACCAAGATGCGTGCGGCAGGATTCATGGCGACAGTGTAATCGTGACAAGCCCGAATAGACGGGGGATATACACGCTGATACAAAACGATACATGTTGCAACGAAGTGCTATGTCAGCCAGCTCTCTATTTTCAACCCGGGAACTCTTTCAAATTCGCGCAGGTTGTGAGTGATCAATGTGGCTCCAAGTGCTCGGCTGTGTGCGGCAATCAGCAGATCGTTACTGCCGATGATCTGACCTGTTCGTTCCAAAATGACGCGAATGTCGGCGTAATGCTGGTCGGCTTCGCTGTCAAAAGGCAACACAGCCAAACTGACAAGCAGATCTTCTACTCGTTGTATCAAGACAGGTGAAGCACGTTTAGCTGCGCCGTAACGTAATTCACAGGCAACGATGATGCTGGTGCATATCTCGTCGACATTTTCCTTCGCCAAGTGTTGAGTGACCACTCCCTGTGGATTTTTGATGAGATGGGACAAAATGTTGGTGTCCAGCAGAATGCGTGCCGACATCAGAATACATCCTCTGGTGAAGGGGGTAGGTCGATGCATTCTGGAAACGATTCCTCCAGAGGCTCCCATCCGGCTAGTAAATGAAGCAGTTTGTTGCGTGGCAATAACGGCTCGATAATTAGACATCCCTCTTTTTTGCGAAGAATGGCTCGATTACCCTCCATCTCATATTTACGTGGAATTCGAATGGCTTGGTTACGTCCATTACGGAATAACGATACGGGTTGTCCCTGTTCAAGCATAATATTTTCCTCGTTTCATTGGCATAGGTCTCAGCATAGGCCGGACAATCGTCCCTGTCAATGTAGAAAGATTGGATTGATGAAATACACGCTGATACAAAACGATACATGTTGCAACGAAGTGCAAACGACCATGTTACATACCTCGTCGAATATGAGTACCGGCGTTGAAATTGAACGCTCTTTTTAATGGGGACGGAATGTTTGTGTCCCCTACTCTATAAGGAGTTATCACATGAGCTGTGCTATCGGTAGTAATGGAGGTTCTTCTTCGATCTTTCATTCATGGCATAAGAGCAACAGTCTGCAACGATGCGGCGTAGGTCGCGAAATAATCCATTGATGTATAAAAAGGAGCAAAAAATGATGAAGGTATCTCGAATTTTCAAATTAACTGCCATCGGTATCGCCATACTGGGTACAAGCAGCGTTTTGGCAGAAGATTTGCCATTGCCAACAGATCCTGCACAACAACGTGAAAAGATGCGAAATATGAGTCCCGAGGGTCGAACCGCCTACGGCGAGCAAATGCAGGAGCGTATGCGCAATATGACACCGGAGGAACAGAAGCTTATGCGTGAAACCCGCTCTGACGGACGCGAACGCATGGAAAAACAACAAGCCGATGGAGCACGTCAGCGTAATCAGGATGGTAGCGGACAAGGCAGTGGACAAAGGCGGGGGCAAGGTGGAGGGCAGGGTGGAGGCATGGGTGGAGGGCAGGGTGGAGGCATGGGGGGAGGCATGGGGGGAGGACGCGGACGGCAATGAAGGCGTCACGATCAAGAAACATTTCATGCATTTCATTGAAGGAAATCTTATGACCACCATTGCATCCAGCCTCGACTTGCCTACTCCGGAAACTTTGCGCCGATTGGCTTTATCTGAAAGCGGATTTGTTTTCGATCCGGTTTCAGGCAACAGCTTTACCGTCAATGAAACCGGGTTGACACTGCTTCGCTTGCTACAACGTGAAACCGATTTGCCTGCGCTCATCACCGCGCTCACGGAGGACTACGATATTGCGCCGGATAAGGTCGACCGAGATTTGATCGAGTTTTCCAGCAGCCTGCGTCAGTATCTGAAATCATGAAACGTCCCGCTGGAAAGCAGATTACCGTGGCCGTGACCGGCATGAATGCCCGTGCAGACAACCCCGGCCCCGGTCTGGCCGTGGCTCGTTGTTTGCGAGAAAGCGGTATCCCCTTGCGCATCATCGGGCTGGGGTACGACGCGCTTGATCCTGGTCTTTATTCCGATTATTGCGATGCGGGTTATCTGTTGCCCTATCCTGGTGCCGGAGAGGAAGCCGTACTGGCTCGTCTGACCGCGCTTCGTGCCGAGGAGAAGATCAATATCATCATTCCCTGCCTGGATTCGGAACTACCGATTTTCATCGCATTGGCTCCACAACTTGCGGCCCTAGGGCTTCGCGCTTTGCTTCCGGATGAGGCGCAACTCACGGCGCGTGATAAGAGCCGTCTGACGGAATTAGCTGAACGAGCGGGTGTTTCTACGCCGGAAACTCGACGGGTTTCCGATACGGGGTTCTTCGCCGAGGCGGAGGCAGAGGGATTTGCCTATCCTTTCTTCGTCAAAGGTCCCTATTACGATGCCCAGCTCGTCTACAACGCGGCAGAGGGTGCGGGGGCTTTTCGTCGGCTCGTGGCCGCGTGGGGAACGCCCATTCTCGTTCAGCGATGCGTGATCGGGGAGGAGGTCAATCTCACCGCCTTAGGGGATGGAGAAGGAGGACTCATCGGGGCGGTGATGATGAAGAAGCGTGCGCTGACCGACAAGGGCAAAGGCTGGGCTGGTATTACGGTGCACGACGAAGGGCTGCTGGTTTTGGCTCAGGCCGTGGTCAAGGCATTGTCTTGGCGCGGCCCGCTGGAAGTAGAAGCTCTGCGAGATCGGGAGGGACGGCATCATCTGATCGAAATCAATCCTCGTTTCCCCGCGTGGATCTATCTCTCCGCTGCGGCGGGGCGAAATCTGCCGGCCATGCTGGTGGCGCGGTTGTTGAATGAACCCGCCCCTCCCCTCCCTCCGCCGCCGACCGGCATGATGTTTATCCGCACCGCCCACGAGATCATCGTGCCGCTGGCGGCTTTTGAAAGTGTGATGATGACGGGCAGAACTTCTGGAGAATTTCGATGAGTGATAAAAAAACTTGGCAAAAACCCGTGATTACCTTGCACCGCGTGGGGCTGTCCAATAAATTTGGATCCGCCCGTTTTCAGCATTTTATCGGCGATGTAGACGGAATCTCTATCGCCGATTTGGTGAAAACGCACGGTTCACCGCTGTTCGTGCTCTCCGAACAACGTCTGCGCGAAAACGCTCGCCGGATGCGCCGAGCTTTCGCCGCCCGCTACCCCCAAGTGCGTTTCGGTTGGTCGTATAAGACGAACTATCTGGATGCTGTTTGCGCCGTGATGCATCAGGAAGGTTCTTGGGCCGAAGTGGTGTCGGAATTCGAATATCGCAAGGCGCGTCGCTTGGGCGTGCCGGGCAACCGAATCATTTTCAATGGCCCCCACAAGACACGCGAGGCATTGGAATTGGCGGTGTCCGAGGGGGCAACGATCAACATTGATCACTTGGACGAGTTGTACATGCTGGAATCCGTGGCGCGCGAGGCTAATCGACGGGTTCCGGTGGGATTACGATTGAACTTCGACACCGGTTTTGCAGAAGTCTGGAGTCGCTTTGGGTTCAATCTGGAATCAGGACAGGCGATGGATG
>JAUYFZ010000134.1 GCA_030689585.1 Rhodocyclaceae bacterium
CAATCTTGTGCACCACCACGAATTCATCCCGTTGCGTTCCCACCGTGCCGTAGTAGTTAAAGCCGTAGGCAAGCTGGGCGTAACCGCCGATCATGTTCGTTGGCTTCACCACCACGCGGGTTACGGAATTAAGGATGCCACCGCGCTTACCCGTCGAAGGCGAACCCGGCACGTTGATCGTTTTTTCCTGTGCGTGATACATCATGGCCATGCCACGGGGTATCCGTTGCGAGACGACGACACGCGCCACCGTCGCCCCGTTGGCATTGACCGCTTCGACCCAGTCGTTATCCTCTAAACCGATACTCTTGGCGTCGTCCTCGGCAATCCAGAAATAAGGCCCGCCACGGAAGAGGCTCAACATCCGCAGATTGTCCTGATAGGTGGAGTGAATCCCCCACTTCGAATGCGGCGTAATCCAGTTGAGCACCAGATGCGGCTTGGCCTTGACTTCGGCAGGCACAGTATTCTGCGACTTCATGTCAAGCCCCGGGCGATAGGCACAGAAGCCTTCGCCAAAATCCAGCATCCACTCGTGATCCTGATAAAACTGGGCGCGTCCCGTCAAAGTGCGGAAGGGAATGTGCTCGTGAATGTTGGTGTAACCAGCGGTGTAAGACACCTTTTCCGATTCGATGCCCGACCAGGTGGGCGCGGTGATGATTTTGCGCGGCTGGGCCTGAATGTCGCGGAAGGTGATCTTGTCCTCCTGACGACCGGCATAGAGGTGATGGTGGTCGATGCCGGTTTTCTTCGACAACGCTGACCAAGATTTATGCGCCACCTCGCCATTGGTTTCCGGTGCCATGCGCAACACGGCTTCGCAGGCGGCCATGTCATCACTGATGCTGGGCATTCCTTTGGAAACGCCCTCCTCCAGAATCGCACCGTTAATGATTTTAAGTTCCTCGATCTCCTGTTCCGTATTCCAGTCAATCCCCTTGATATTGTTGCCAAGTTTCGCCATCAGGGGACCAATAGCCGCAAACTTCCGGTAAGTATCTGGATAATCGCGTGAAACCACCTTGAGCAGCGGCATCGTTTTACCCGGAATCGGTTCGCATTCCCCGCGTTTCCAGTCCTTCACGCCCAGCGGTTGCGCCAGTTCAAAGGGAGAGTCGTGGTGCATGGGTAATGCCACTACATCGCGACGAGTGCCCAGATGCTTTTCAGCCAGTGTGGAAAATGCCTTGGCGATGTTCTGGAAAATCTGCCAGTCGGATTTCGATTCCCAGCCCGGACTCACCGCTTCAGCCAATGGATGGATGAACGGATGCATGTCCGTGGTATTGAGGTCGTACTTTTCATACCAGGTGGCGGTTGGCAGGATGATGTCCGAATAGGCTCCAGTCGAATTCAAACGGAAGTTGATGTCCACCATCAGATCAAGTTTTCCCGTGGGGGCTTCCTCGTGATATTTCACCTCCTTGCATTCGCGTCCGTCGGTGCCCTCCTGCAACACGCCATTTTGTGCGCCCAGCAGATGCTTCAAAAAGTATTCATGACCCTTGGCGGAACAACCCAGCAGGTTGGCGCGCCAGACGAACAGGTTGCGCACATGGTTTTCCGGCGCGTCGATGTCTTCATAGGCAAAGGCGAGTTTGCCGGACTTCAACTGCTCTACCATGTGCTTGGCAATGCCCGCTTCATCGGTCGCTCCAAGGCTTTCCGCTTCAGCAACGATTTCCAGCGGATTGCGGTTAAAGTGCGGTGCCGAGGGCAACCAGCCCAACCGTTGCGAAACAATGTTGTAGTCAGCCAGTTGATAGCCTTTGTAACGCGCCTTGGCGGTAGGTGCCAGCAGACCATCGGCGGAGACTTTCTCGTAGCGCCATTGATCGGTATGAAAATACCAAAAAGTCGTGGAGTTCATATGGCGTGGCGGTCGTTGCCAGTCGAGCGCAAAGGCAATCGGTGCCCATCCTGCCTGGGGCCGCAACTTTTCCTGACCAACGTAATGCGCCCAGCCCCCGCCGCTTTGCCCCACGCACCCGCACATATGCAACAGGTTCATGATGCTGCGATAGCTCATGTCGTTGTGATACCAGTGGTTGATGGCCGCCCCCATGATGACCATCGACTTGCCCTTCGTCTTTGAGGCGTTGTCGGCAAATTCACGACCCGTGCGGATCAGATCGGCCCGCTTGACCCCTGTCACTTTTTCCGCCCAGGCGGGCGTATAGGCGACGGTTTCATCCTCGTAAGAAGTGGCGACGTTGCCACCACCCAAGCCCCGATCGATACCGTATTGCGCCACCTGAAGATCGAATACCGAGGCCACTAGCACCTCTTGACCGTTGGCAAGTTTGACGCGACGCACCGGCACATTGCGATAAAGCAGATTCGCATCGCCCGGATTGAAATGCGGGAAACCAACGGAAACCACGGCATCCTTATGATCGATGCAGGTCAGCTCAGCCTGAATGGTCTCCTGTGTGAGGCCATTCTTCGGCAGGGTGTTCCATTTGCCCTCCTCGCCCCAGCGGAATCCGATGCTGCCGTTGGGTGCGACGAATGATTGGCTCTGCGTGTCATAGACGATGGTTTTCCATTCCGGATTGTTGCCCTGCCCCAGTGCATCGTCAAAATCAGAAGCGCGTAGCGTGCGATCCGTGGCATAGCCCTCACCAAACTCTCGCAGCATGACCAGCATCGGCATATCGGTGAAGTGGCGAGCGTAATCAGTGAAATAAGGGTCTTGCCGCTGGATGTGAAATTCCTTCAATGCGACATGTCCCATCGCCAGAAAAGCCGCCGAATCGGTGCCCTGCTTGACGGGCATCCAGAGGTCGGCGAACTTGACGTATTCGGCATAATCCGGTGCCATGGAGACGATCTTCGCCCCCTTGTAGCGCACCTCCGTGGCGAAGTGTGCATCGGGTGTGCGCGTCATCGGCAGATTCGCGCCGCAAATGATGAGGTAGGTCGAGTTATACCAATCCGCCGCTTCGGGCACATCGGTTTGCTCTCCCCAGGTTTGCGGGCTGGCAGCAGGCAAATCGCAATACCAGTCATAAAACGAACCACAGGCCCCACCAATGAGCGAGAGATAGCGGCTACCCGCTGCATAGGAAATCATCGACATCGCCGGAATCGGTGAAAACCCAAAGATGCGATCCGGTCCATGCTTCTTGATGGTGTAGACGTTGGCGGCGGCGGTAATTTCCGTCACTTCCTCCCAAGTGGTGCGCACGAATCCTCCCAGGCCGCGCACCGCCGTGTATTGGATGCGCTTCTTGGAGTCGCTCTGGATGGCTTCCCAGGCTTCCACAGGATCTTTTCCTGCCTTGCGTTCAGCGCGGTAAAGATCAAGCAACCGCCCCCGAATCAACGGGTATTTGATGCGGTGCGGGCTGTAGAGATACCAGGAGAACGATGCCCCGCGCTGACAGCCACGAGGTTCGTGATTTGGCATGTCCTCACGGGTGCGCGGGTAATCGGTCTGCTGCATCTCGAAGGCCACAAGACCGTTCTTGACAAATATCTTCCAGGAACACCCCCCCGTGCAATTCACGCCGTGGGTGGAGCGCACCACCTTGTCATGCCGCCAGCGGTTGCGATAGCCGTCTTCCCATTGACGATCTTCGTTGGTCACGATGCCGTGATCGCCCGAAAAAGTGCTTTTAATGCGGTCGAAATATTTCAGTCGATCCAGAAAATGACTCATTGTTGTTGTCTCCAGAAATTAGGGGTTTTTGATTTCAGAGGTGGCCCGCAGATAGAACCACCAGTTGAGAATCAGGCACAGGGCGTAAAAGATGGCGAAGCCGTACATGGCGTTCTCCGGTGTGCCCGCCTTGATCTGACCGCCAATCACCACCGGCGCGATAAAGGAGCCATAAGCCGCCACTGCGGACGTCCAACCCAGCACCGGTCCGGCTTGCACGCGATCGAAGATCACGCCAACGGTACGGAAGGTCGAGCCATTACCGATACCCGTCGCGGCAAAGAGCACTACGAAGGAAATCAGGAACTGGGTGAAGAAAATCTCCGGCGTGGGCGAGTGGTAAGCCTGCATCATCAAATAACCGGTGTAAGCAGACGCGGCCACCATCACCGCCGAGATGATCTGGGTCACGATGGAACCGCCCACCTTGTCCGAAATCCAGCCGCCCACCGGTCGAATCAGCGCGCCCACGAAGGGACCAATCCAGGCATAGGTCAATGCGGAAGGCGCGTTGGGGTTTTTGAGCGTATGGGTCAGAAGGCCGGTAACCGGATCAGTCACATGGCTGATGCCAAAAATGACCGTAATCGAGAGCGGCAATGCCATCGAGAAACCGATAAACGAGCCGAAGGTCAGGACATAGAGCACGGTCATCGACCAGGTGTGCTTGTTCTTGAAGATTTCAAACTGTTTTGCGATGTTTGGTTTCATATCGCCGAAAGCGGCCATCTTCATAATGACCAACGTGGCGACCATGATGAGCGGCAATGCCACCCACATGTTGAGCAATCCCAGCCCGCTCGGTGCCGGCAGATACAGATAAAGCCCTAATCCCGCTGTGAAGAAAGCCAACCCATAGAGCATCAGAATCTTGGCAAAAGCAGTCACGGTAGAACCAATACCGGGAGAGACCACCGAGAGATTGTTCATGCCAAAAAAGCCGAAGAAAGCCAACGGAACCAGCAGCAGCAACCAGACAAACCCTGCGTTCTGGATAAAGGTAGGCGTGCCAGCCAGAATCTTGCCGAGAATCCAGCCCGAATCCTTCACCAGCGTCATCGATTCGCCACCCATGGTGCCAAAAAGACCTACGGTCATCACCAGCGGAATCAATATCTGCATGGTGGTCACCCCGAAATTGCCTAGGCCGGCATTGATACCAAGAGCCGTCCCCTGCAATCGCTTCGGGAAAAACGTGTTGATGTTAGACATCGAACAAGCGAAGTTGCCACCACCAATGCCGGAGAGCAGCGCACAGAGCTGGAACATCCACAGGGGCGTGTTCTTATCCTGCAAGGCGATGCCAGTGAGCACGGCGGGAATCATCAGCAGAGCCGTGGTGAGGAACACCGTATTGCGTCCACCGGCGATGCGGATAAAGAAGGAAGCCGGAATTCGCAGGGTGGCACCAGCCAAACCAGAAATAGCGGTCAGCGTGAACAACTCATCGGGTTTGAACGGGAAACCCAAATTAAGCATCTGCACGGCGATGATGCCCCACATCAGCCAGATGGCGAAACCGCACAGCAAACTCGGCACGGAGATCCAAAGATTGCGGTTGGCAATGAATTTTCCGGTGGATTCCCAAAAAGCATCGTCTTCGGGTCGCCAATCGGCAATGTCACGGCTGGAAGTGATGGGGCTTGTCGTACTCATGGGGGGTTATCTCCTGTATGTGGTTTTATTCAAGAATGTCGGCGGGATGATTGCGATGCTGTCCCATCGGGTGCGCTTTTCTAACTTCCGTCCAATACATCCAGATCAGCGAGACCCAGACGATGCCGTACATCAACATGAAGGCACTGGAGCGGATACCGGTGAGATCGACTAAGGCACCGAACAAGATCGGCAACACAAAACCGCCCAAGCCGCCAGCCAATCCGACGATGCCGGAAATCACGCCGATGTTGTGGGGGTAGTCATCCGAAATGTATTTGAAAACAGAGGCCTTGCCGACAGCCCAGGCGACCCCCATGACGAACATCAAACCAGTGAACACCCAGACGTTCAGGCCAATATGGAATGTCTGCGGGCCGGTCACGGTTTTGATGGTCAGCTCGGTTTGCGGATAGGACAGGATGAACAGGCATATCCAGGAAACCCACATCACCCACCAGGTGACAGAATGAGCACTCCATTTGTCAGACATCCAGCCCCCCATGGCGCGAAGCACTCCCCCTGGCAGCGAGAAGCAAACCGCGAGGAAGGCAGCATCCTTAATATCAAAGCCATATTCGGTGATGTAGTACTTGGTCATCCACAGGGATAACGCCACATACCCACCGAAGACGATGGAGTAATACTGGCAGTACTTCCACACCTTGGGGTCTTTCAACGCCTGAAGTTGCTCCTTAACAGAGACGTTCTTGCTGACGTTGTGCGATGGATCGTCGTAAGTAAAAAACCAGAACAGGATCACCGTGCCGAGCATGACGGCAGCGAAAACTTGCGGAACGAACTGCCAGCCGTAGGCCACCACCAAGGCTGGAGCAACCAGCTTTGTCACGGCTGCACCGGAATTCCCCGCGCCGAAAATACCCATCGCCGTGCCCTGCTGTTTTCTGGGGAACCAGCGGGCACTGTAGGCGATACCCACCGTGAAGGAACCACCAGCGATACCAACGAACAATCCCATCACCAGGTAATGCCAGAACTGGGTACCGTAGGAGATCATCCAGATCGGAACAATGGTCGAGGCCATCAGAATCGTAAATACGATGCGCCCACCGTAGCGATCCGTGAGCATTCCCAGCGGTAGGCGAATCAGCGAGCCGGTGAGCACCGGCATGGCAACCAGCAACCCGAATTGTGTTTCATTCAGCCCCAATGTCTGCTTGATCGGAATACCGATCACGGCAAACATCATCCAGACCATGAAACACACCGTAAAAGCCAGCGTGCTCATGATGACGACCGACCATGCTTTGCGTGTGTACGCTGCTGAACCTGTCATTGGATTTCCCTCCTAAAGTTGCATAGCAGCTTAAAAGAGGTTCAACCGAAAGCCAATCCGCCAAAAGGATAGAAATGATGATGCAAAAGGATGAGGCAACGAGCTGCCAAAGACCTAGGGTAATAACACAGGGCTAACCTAAAAGAACTAGCCCTTCTGGGTCAATCCATGCTCGGTAGCATAAACCGCTGCTTGAACGCGGCTGGTCATATTAAGTTTCTTCAAGATACCTTGAATATGGATTTTGACGGTGCTCTCCGCCAAAGTAAGTGCGCGGGCAATTTCCTTGTTACTCACTCCCTTGGTAAGAAACCCCAGGATTTCCCGTTCACGCGGCGAGAGTTTGTCGTGATCTGCCCGCACAGATGCCAAGGGCTTGGGTTCAGTACGCAGGTTCTGCATCAATTTTGCCGTCATTTGCGGCGACATGACGGATTCGCCTCCAACCACACGACGAATCGCATCCAGCAAATAATCCGCTTCGATATTCTTCAGCAGATACCCCTGCGCTCCAGCACGCTGTCTCTGCAACAGTGCCTTGATGCCACTTCGGAAAAGAGTGTGGTCGTCAACTAACAGGACTTTGATGGGGATTATCAAATCAGCAGAACTCATGTCTTGAATTGTAATGTGCCGCTGAGCAAGTCACTCGATAGTCGTGCCATTTCTTCGTCGACATGGCGTTTCTGCCAGCGCGCGAATTCAGATGAACGAAGAGCATAGCGTGCCAAGACTCCTTCGTGTAGTCGCCTCAACTCATCCACAAGGATCGACTCCAGATTTTTCGAATCGATCCCATCGGCCTTTTTCTTAACATTCCGCCGAATGACATCAAGTGGGTCTTGATCAGGATGCATAACCACCTCATGAATGGTCTCTTTGATGACATCCCGATAGGCCAAACGCAACGGATCAGGTTCAGTCTGGTTTTGCTTAATGGCAAGATATTCCTGAGTGGAACGTTCATAGGCCCATAGGTAAAGGTCGCGAAGAAGTTCAACGCGAGTCAATTCGTACACACCCAGAATGGCGCGACTGTACGCTTGCTCCGGCACACCAATAAAAGTGAGCGGGCACAAGTTAGCCTGTATCAGCGGCAGGTTGGCTGCAAGTCGCGATGTACGCTTATTAATGTCCGCAAAGGGTTGCAAGTAAGGCAAATGCACCATAACGAAGAAGGATTGTTCGAATGGGTCGTCAATTCGATTTGCTTTTTCTAACACGATGTCCAAGACCTCGCCGATCTGCGCAGGTAACGTAAGCGGTTTGTAAACGCTCTTGGCGATCTCGACAGTATGCTGACGTAGCCGCCCTTCATCAGCCGGATTGGGTAGCAGGTTTTCCGATAGCGCACTATGTAGATTGAGCAGGGTGTAGCGGTTGAACCCTGCACGGTCGGCATTTTCGACAAGCAGTTCGATGGCCGCTTTGTGGTTCAATATCATTTGAGTTTCGATGGCTGCCTTGCCATGAGCCACCTTGCCCTGCAAAATCAACTCGCGAGTATCGAGCCGCGTATAAGTATTCCCCTCTAGTTGGCTGGAAGCCCACGACAGATCAATCAAAAAACGATCGAGAATGGCACGACCATAGGTTCCGGCGGGCAAGCGTGCTTGTCCCGTATCGCCCATCTTTCTCAATTGGCGACGTAACGGCTCGGATAAATACCAAGTTCGATTGGGTTGATAGGCTTCAACAAAATCACGCTGATACCCAACCGGTTTACGAGCTTCTGTGGGTTGGTCAACATAAGCGAGAACATCCACACTATCGGCAGACAATGGGATGTGCCGTGGGAAAACGTTCTTCTCGGCAAGGAAGGACATCTCATCAGTTCTGACGGCACGATAGCGACGGGCACGTCCTTTTCCGACAGCAACGATCCGTCCTTCTTCAATCAGTTGAGAAATCCATCGCTGAGCAGTTCTGCGTGCTAGGTCACGATGCTTGCCGAGAAGGTCAATGAGCGACAATCCAACAGGTGCTTCCTGAATGCTCTGGAGTAGGTCTGTCAAGGTGGGCATCGGTTTGTTTGGCGCAGTTTATTCAAAAAGTGGCGCAATTGTGGCGCATTTTCAGAAACTGCGCCAGCACTTCAAACCATCCCACTAAAAAACGAAAACTAGCCCTTCTGGGTCAATCCATGCTCGGTAGCATAAACCGCTGCTTGAACGCGGCTGGTCATATTAAGTTTCTTCAAGATACCTTGAATATGGATT
>JAUYFZ010000139.1 GCA_030689585.1 Rhodocyclaceae bacterium
CAACCCTCCCCTTGAAGGGGAGGGAGACTGTCATGTCCTCCCCTTGAAGGGGAGGGAGACTGTCATGTCAGCGATATGGCATGTCACCCACTACAAACCGCATAGAGCCATGAAAAACGAGGCTGATCGTGAGGCCATGCGCCGCACGGCACTGGCTGCGCGGCGTTTGATGACACCGGAGGAACATGACCGCGCTTCAATAGAGATTGAATCACGGTTAGACGATCTGTTGCAGCATCGGAAGGGCATCATCGCATTCTGCTGGCCTATCCGTCGTGAATTTGATGCGCGGCCCTTGGTCATCCGTCTTTTAGCCAAAGGGTGGCGTGCCTGCCAGCCTGTGGTGGAAACGCCCGATGCGGCCATGATTTTTCGGGGCTGGAATCCCGAATCCGTGATGACCGTCGACCGACATGGCATTCCTATTCCGTTGGAAGACGCAAGGATGGTCCCTGATGTCATCTTGCTACCGACCGTGGCTTTTGATGAACACGGGTATCGACTCGGGTACGGCGGCGGTTATTTTGATCGCACGCTGGCGGCACTCACCCCGTGTCCTTTGACCATCGGGGTGGGGTTCGAACGGGGTCGTGTCTCTACCACTCATCCACAATTACACGATATTCCGATGAATGTCATGGTGACGGAATCGACTACCTGGCTTAGAATACGCGCATGAACCCTGCCTCGTTCCCTTTGATACTGCTTTCTCCCGTTTCCGACGCGAAATACATTTGGTCGGCTTTGTTGTTGGAGATGGAGGGGAAATTTGATGCCGCCGCATTCATTCGGCTGCTGGGGGAATTCGGGCTTGACGAAGTGTTGGGTCAGGTGCCTTGCATTGTTTCGCTCTCCGATCCGACGGATTTGCCCGACGAGGCTTTGCATGAGCTGCCCGCTGAAAAAATCATCCTCCGTCTACCCGCAAAACTCTGTGGCAACGGGGCCACCGCACCAGAACGATTCCTGAAGGCGGGATTCCGGATCATGGCGGAGGGATTGCCGACCTCGGGTCTGATGGCGGGGGTCACGTCGTTAGCTTTGCCTTGTCCGGCGGAATCTTCCCCTGGTCTCGCGGCGATGCTTGCACGTCTGCCCGGCCCGCATCTGGGAGGGGGGGCGGATTCCGTATCGCATTACACGCATGGCACGGGCTTTACCTGGTTTTCTGGCAATTACCTGCCACGCTTTGAAAAAGGCAAGGGGCCGGTCAGTCCGCATCATCAATTTTTGTTGTTACGATTACTGGCCCTAGTGGCGGCCGATTCGGAATCGAACGAACTGGAAGCGATTGTCAAACAGGATGCCCAGATTTCCTATCAACTCCTTAAGCTGGTCAATTCCGTCGCTTTTTCGCTACCGCAGAAAATAACCAGTTTCAAGCAGGCCATTACCTTGCTGGGACGGCGGCAACTCCAGCGGTGGTTGCAACTTCTGCTCTATGCCCATGCCAAGACGGCGGCCCCCAATCCTCTGATGCCCCGTGCGGCATTGCGGGCTGAATTGATGGAATCGTTGTGTGCGGGGTTGGAGGGGAACAGGGAAAGTCAGGATCGTGCCTACATGATTGGCATGTTTTCCTTGCTGGATCGATTGTTGGGAAGTGCGATGAAGGAAGTCATTGCGCCGTTGGGTTTGGCGGATGAGGTGGTTTCTGCCCTGACAGAGCGTCGTGGAACGATGGGGGCATGGTTGTCAGTGATTGAAGCCAGCGAAAGGGGCGGTAGCGAATTATCTGTTTTGTCGACGGCCCTCACTTCGGCGGGTATTGACCCGCTGGCCTGGGCTAAGGCGCAGGTTATTTCCTATCGCTGGGCCATTCCTATTGGGAAAGAAGAGTGAACGAACACGAATCCGAATCCGGGGGGGCCATATTTCCGTTAGCGAAAGAACCTTCGCTGGCTAGATTACGCGAACAGGCCGAGGTGCTCGAAGAGATTCACGGCGAATTACGAGCACAGGAGGAAATCCTAAAACACATTCATTCCTCGGTCATCGTGATGGATCCCGATGGATTCATCACACGCTGGAATCTAGGGGCTGAGCGCATGTTTGGCTACACGTCCGACGAGGCCATCGGCCGCAATATATTATTTCTTTACGTTGAAGATGGCGATGAGGGCGGGGCTGAAGCGGCAAGTTTCGGCGATTCACTGCTCGATGAATCCCACCGCGAGATGGAAGTGCGGCGACGCAGGAAGTCCGGCGAAGAGTTCTGGGCGAGTCTCCAGATATCGGTCATACGTGATGCGGAGGGCACGACGACCGGGTTGATTGGCTATTTGTCGGACATCACCGAGCGTGTCAAGGCGCGGGAAGCCTTGGAACTCCACGCGCGAATTTTCGAAAACAGCGAAGAAGGCATCATGATTACCGATGCGAAGCTGCGTATTGTGTCCGTCAACGGGGCTTTTTGCAGAATCATTGGCTATACGGCGAATGATGTGATCGGCCAATCTCCGAAGCTGTTTCAGTCGGGTCGTCATGATGCGGCCTTCTATACGGAAATGTGGCGGCAGATCAATGCGTTTGGCAACTGGCGCGGAGAGGTATGGAACAAACGAAAGACCGGTAATTTGTTCCCGATGGCTTCTTCGATTTCCGCTGTAAGAAATGCGGCGGGGGTCGTGACGCATTACTTTGCAATTTTTTCCGATATTACCGAACGCAAGCAAACGGATGAACGCATCCATCATTTGGCGTACTACGACGCGCTGACCGGTTTGCCCAATCGCACGTTGTTCTTCAAATTGACGACGCAGGCTTTGGCGGCGGCGGAGCGTAATCACGTGCATGGGGCCGTGTTGTTCATCGATTTGAACCGGTTCAAACCGATCAACGACACGTTGGGCCACGGCATCGGCGACCGATTGCTTCAACAAATCGGCGCACGGTTGCGTACGGCACTTCGGGATGAAGACATCGTTGCCCGATTGGGAGGCGACGAATTCGTCATCGCGTTGTTCGACCTGCCCCAAGATAATCATGCCGCTTTGGTGGCCGACAAGATTCTGGCCGCCCTCGATTTGCCTTTCCAGATTGAAGAACATGAACTGACCCTAGGGGCCGCCATTGGTATCAGCGTTTATCCGGAAGATGGCACTGATGCGGAAACCTTGGTGCGGTTGGCTGACATTGCCATGTATCGCGCCAAGCACAGTACGAACGATAGCTACGCTTTTTACAGTCGCGAAATGAACAAGAAGGCACTGGAGCGCCTCAACATCGAAAACGGGCTTCGCCATGCCCTCGAACAAAATCAATTAGTGCTCTATTATCAACCGAAGGTGGATATTGCCAGCGGTCTGATTACGGGGGCCGAGGCACTGGTGCGCTGGCAACATCCAGAGCGCGGCATGGTTCCTCCGGGAGATTTTATTCCCGTGGCGGAAGAATCCGGGTTGATCGTTCAGATCGGAACTTGGGTGCTCGAAGCGGCTTGCATTCAGGCGGCAGCATGGGCAGCGGCTGATTTGCCCCCGATCAAAGTGGCGATCAACCTGACCGCACGCGAATTTGATCCGGCGTTGACCCAGCGTGTTCAGGCCGTGCTGGAACGACACAACCTGCCGGCCTCCTGGCTGGAACTGGAAATCACGGAAAGCATGTTGACGCACAGCACGGAAGCGGTCATTCACATGATGGATGAATTGCACCATCTGGGGGTGACCCTAGCACTCGATGACTTTGGTACCGGCTTTTCAAGTCTTTCCTATCTCAAGCGATTCCCCATCGACACCCTGAAAATCGACCGTTCCTTCATCATCGGCATTCCGACGGATACCGATGACTGCGCGATTGCTGGGGCCATCGTCAGCATGTCCAAGCAATTGAAGCATCGCGTCATTGCAGAAGGCGTGGAAACGCTGGAACAGCTCGATCATCTTCGGAATATCGGATGTGACGAGATACAGGGTTATCTCTTCTCACCGCCGGTCCCCGCTGCAAAATTCGAAGTGATGCTGCGTGAAGGCAAGCGGCTTCCCCTTCCCGTCTTGTAACGGTTGGTGTCGTGATTGGTCTGTTACTTATTACTCACGGAATTTGCGGCGAATCGCTGTTTGAATGTGTTCGCCATGTACAAGGCGATACTCCCGAACAGATGGCCTGCTTGGGCGTGTGCGCAAGCGACAATCTGGATGAAGTCGTTGTGCGGGCGCGTGAATTGCGTGATTCTGTCGAGTCCGGCGAGGGGGTGTTAGTGCTCACTGACATCGCGGGAGCCAGCCCGGCCAATGTCGCCCTGAAGCTCCTAGGGTGTGCGCAGACGGCCTGCGTTGCGGGGGTCAACCTGCCCATGTTGCTGCGGACATTAACGTATCGCCACCTAAAATTAGCCGACCTCGTCGCCAAAGCGAAGGCGGGAGGACGTGAGGGGGTGCAGGAGATGGAATCCGTTAAATGCGATTAAACGCCCGCCCCCCTTCGCCCCCCTCTCGGGGGGTTCTCATCGGTTCGCTACGCTCGATTATTACGGGGTACTTCGAATGAGTGTCTTTCACGTTAACGATCATGGCGAATCGCCACCCCGCATCATGAAACTTAGGGCATCTACTGATCCCATCCCCCTCCCAGCCTACCCCTTGAAGGGGGAGGAGACTAACTCCCTCCCCTTGAAGGGGGAGGAGACTAACTCCCTCCCCTTCAAGGGGAGGGTTGGGGAGGGGATGGGG
>JAUYFZ010000143.1 GCA_030689585.1 Rhodocyclaceae bacterium
AATCCACCCGGATCAAAATGGCCAAGCCTAGGCAGTTGGCGACGAGGCTGGAGCCGCCGAAACTCATCAGGGGGAGCGTGAGTCCTTTGGTGGGCAGCAGCCCCATATTGACCCCCATGTTGATGAGTGACTGCACGCCGAGCCAGATTCCGATGCCTTGAGCGACGAGGCTGGAGTGGACGCGTTCGAGTATCAGGGCCGTTCTGGCGATGGCGAAGGCGCGTTGTATCACCAAGGCGAAGAGACCAATGACGATGGTGACTCCTACGAGGCCCAGTTCTTCGGCGATGACGGCCAGCAAAAAATCGGTATGGGCTTCGGGAAGATAGAGCAGTTTTTCGACGGACGCGCCCAAACCTACCCCGAACCATTCTCCTCGCCCGAAGGCGATGAGGGCGTGGGAGAGTTGATATCCCTTGCCGAAAGCATCCTGCCAGGGGTCCATGAATCCAAAGAGCCGCTCACGTCGATAGGGAGAGGTCCAGATCAGAATGACGAATCCAATGAGTGCAACGACGGTCAGTAGTGAAAACAAACGGACATTGAGGCCGCCCAGAAAGAGGATGCCGAAAGCAATGGCCGTGATGACGACGAAGGCACCGAAATCCGGTTCGCGTAGCAGAAGAAACCCCACCCCGATGATGACCAGAGCCATTGGCAGGAATCCATGACGGAAACTGGCCATGGCATCGAGTTTCCGTGCGGTGTAATCGGCGGCGTACAGCACGACGAAAAGCTTCATCAACTCGGAAGGCTGGAAGTTGATCGACCCCAGCGGTAGCCATCGTTGTGCGCCATTGACGGTTTTGCCAATGCCTGGGATGAGTACCAGCGAAAGCAGGATGATCCCGGCAAGGAAAGCCCAGGGGGCAATTTGTTGCCAGTACCGCAGGGGGATCTGAAAAACAGCCGTTCCCAAGACCAATCCGATACCGAGAAAGATCGCATGGCGCACCAGAAAGTAATGCGCCTGATGACCGGTGAATCCGCTACCTTCGGCAATGGCGATAGAGGAAGAATAGACCATGACCATGCCCAGCATGAGCAGGGTTAAGGCGGGCCATAGCAGCAGAGGATCCACCACTTCTGTCGGCGGAGGACGTGTTCTGAATAGACTGGAAAATGGCCCCGTTGTAATCACCGTAGAACAGCCTCACGAAATACCTCTGCACGATGTTCATAATTGCGGAACATATCGAAACTGGCGCAAGCCGGCGAAAGCAATACGGCATCCCCCCATCGCGCCTGTGTCGTGGCGAAGGCCACGGCTTCTTCCATACTGTCGGCATTCAGCACGGAGGGGCCGCAATCCCCGATGACGGCCTCAATCGCGGGGGCGTCGCGTCCGATCAAGACGACAGCGCGGGCATGGTCGGCCACTGCTTTTCTGAGGGGCGAAAAATCCTGGCCTTTGCCCTCTCCGCCCAGAATGACGACGACCTTGCAGCCCATGCCTTGTAACGCGGCCACGGTAGCCCCCACATTGGTTCCCTTGGAATCGTCGTAATAGGAAATGCCCTTGATGTCAGCAATTTTCTCAACGCGGTGTGATAAACCGCGAAAATTCTTGAGGGCGGGCAATAAGGTCACCGGATCGAATCCAATCCCCGAACATAAAGCGAAAGCCGCCATGACGTTGGCAGCATTGTGCGAACCCACGAGGGGCAGTTCGGCCAGAGGTAACAAGCGTCGATGGCCCTGCATGATCCAGTGGCCCTGCAAGCCAAAATCCTGCGCATCCCCAGGTGCATCCAACCCGAACGTGATAAGAGGGCGATCCGCCAAAGCCATGCGCTTGACCCGTTCATCTTGCCGGTTGAGTACCTGCACGCCATCGCCTGCAAAAATGCGGGCCTTGGCCGACGCATATTCATTCAGATCAATATAACGATCCAAATGATCGTCGCTGATATTCAATACGGTCGCGGCAGAAGCATTGAACGACTGAGCGGTTTCAAGCTGAAAACTCGACAATTCCAGCACCCAGGCATCGGGTAAAGGATCGTCCATGAGGGCGGTGAGTAGGGACGGAGAAATGTTGCCGGCCACCCCGACGCGTCGACCGGTGCTGGCGATTAAGTGTCCTGTGAGTGCCGTCGTGGTGGTTTTACCGTTGGTGCCCGTGAGGGCGATGACAGGGGCTAACGATTGCAAGTTGCGCAACCCCTGGGCGAATAGTTCGATTTCTCCCACGACGGGGATGCCGGCGGCGTGGGCGTGAAGCACGATCATCAGCCCTCCGGAAAGCCCCGGTGACAAGGCGACGAGATCTATGCCGTCGAGCAGAGTTTTTTCAAATTCGCCAGCACGAAATTCGCAATTTTTCAGTTGCGCTAAATAAGGCGGTTGGCTGCGTGTATCGGCCACGCGCACCGTGGCCCCGTTTTGAACACACCAACGAGACATCGCCCAGCCGGATTCGCCTAACCCTAGAACCAGTACCTGTTGTCCGCAAAGATTCATCTGATTTTCAATGTTGCAAGTCCAAACAATACCAACAGGATCGTGATGATCCAGAACCGCACGACGACCTGCGTTTCCTTCCAGCCGGACAGTTCGTAGTGATGGTGTAACGGGGCCATTCGAAAGACGCGTTGCCCCCCAGACCACTTGAACCAGAGCACTTGGATCATGACCGAAAATGTTTCAGCCACGAAGATGCCGCCCATGATGAAAAGTACGATTTCCTGTCTCGCCACCACAGCCACCGTTCCCAGGGCAGCCCCTAGGGCTAACGCGCCCACATCGCCCATGAACACTTCAGCGGGGTAGGCGTTGAACCAGAGGAATCCTAAACCTGCGCCGGCCAAGGCTCCGCAAAAGATAGCCAGTTCTCCGGCTCCTGGCACATAGGGCAGGAACAAATATTTGGCAAAAACGGCGTGACCGGCCACATAAGCAAAAATCCCTAACGCGCCGCCGATCATCACCGTGGGCATAATCGCCAATCCATCCAAACCGTCGGTGAGGTTCACCGCATTGCTGGTTCCCACAATCACTAACCAGGTCAAGGTGATAAAACCCGCGATGCCTAGTGGATAGGACACGGTTTTGAAAAACGGAATGATTAAGGTGGTACTGGGAAGTGAATAAGCCAGCGTCACCGCTGCCGCCAATCCGATGAGTCCTTGCCAGAAGAATTTTGTTTTTGCAGATAATCCTTTCGGATTGCGATAAACGACCTTGCGCCAGTCGTCGACCCAGCCGACGATGCCGAATCCCAAGGTCACGATCAGCACGATCCAGACAAAGCGGTTCGACAGATCTGCCCACAGAAGCGTTGAAATGGAGAGCGAAATCAGAATCAAGGCCCCCCCCATGGTGGGGGTGCCGGTTTTAATGAGATGCGTTTGTGGGCCATCGTCGCGCACCGCTTGTCCGATTTTTTTGGCCGCCAACCAACGGATAACCGGCGGACCGGCGATAAACGAAATGGTCAACGCCGTGATGGTGGCCAGCACGGCGCGCAGGGTGAGGTAGTTGAACACACTGAAGGCGCGAGTGTCCTGGGCCAACCATTTGAATAGTTCAAGAAGCATGGGAGTGTTCCTCCGTAACTTTCATGGCGAATCGACACCCCGCATCATGAAACTTAGGGCATCTACCGACCCCATCCCCCTCCCAGCCTCCCCCTTGAAAGGGGAGGAGCTTAACTCCCTCCCCTTCAAGGGGAGGGTTGGGGAGGGGATGGGGTATGTGTTCCTCCGTAATGGCCTCGACAATTCGTTCCATCCGCATGAAACGGGAACCTTTGACGAGAATCGTGTCGCCCGGTTTGAGCGATTTTTTCAGTGCATTGGAAAGCTCAGACGAACGTTGAAAATGCGTAGCCCCCGTGCCGAAGTTGGCCACGGCTACGGCGGATAATTCTCCTAGCGCAAACATTAAATCCACCCCCTGACTTTTGGCGTATCCCCCGATTTCATCGTGAAACTGTCCGGCTTGATCGCCTGTTTCTCCCATGTCACCCATGACGAAGAGACGTCGCCCGGGTTCCTCGCATAAAACGTCGAGGGCGGCCCGCATGGAATCTGGGTTAGCGTTATAGGTGTCGTCCAAGATAACGGATTTGTTCATGCCCGCCCGACGTTGCAAGCGTCCTGTGATTCCGGTGAAATTTGCGATGACCGCGATGGCTTCGGCATGAGGCACCCCGATGGACAGGCAAGCATTGACCGCAGCCTGTGCGTTCATTCGATTATGTCGTCCCGGTAGAGCGAGTGTTGGAAGGTCGTGGGTCAAGAGGTCGAACGGGATCACCTTTTTATCACCAGCCATGTCAATCCATAGGTCGACATGGGAATCTTCGGCATTGAGGATGGCGATGCCGTCCGTGGTTAATCCCTCAAAAATTTCTCCCTTGGCGCGGGCGACGGCTTCCAGCCCCCCTAAACCTTCCAGATGCGCACGTTGTGCATTGTTGATGATGACCACCGTGGGACGAGCCATGCGCGAGAGACGAGAAATTTCGCCCGGATGATTCATGCCCATTTCCACCACGGCCACGCGATGATGAGGGCGTAGTTTTAACAGCGTCATGGGCAAGCCAATCTCGTTATTGAGATTGCCTTCCGTCGCTAATACGGTGTCATCACCGAAATGGGCACGCAAAATGGCCGCACACATTTCCTTAACCGTCGTCTTGCCATTGCTGCCCGTAATGCCAATGACTGGAATCTCGAACCGGTTACGCCAGTCAGCGGCCAGTTGCCCCAAGCCGATCAACGTGTCTTCGACCGCGATAAGGGGGAGCCCCTGATGAGCCGTGGCGAAGGCGTTCGACACCATCGCCCCGCCTGCCCCTTGTTCCAGTGCGTTTAGCACGTAATCATGCCCGTCGAAATGCTCACCCTTCAGGGCGACAAACAACATGCCCGGCGTGATATGACGCGAATCGCTGCCGACGACACAGAAAATAGCGGCGATGGCACGGGCGCAATCGAGATCGGAAAAGGGGTGTCGAATGCCGTCGATTTCCTGATAAGACTCATGTCCCTTTCCTGCAATGAGGATGACATCGTTCGCTTGGGCGGTCATGGCGGCTTTTCGAAGGGCCATCGCACGATCAGGTTCCACGCTCATCGGAGGATGTTTCATGCCACTGACGATGGCATCGAGGATGGCGGCAGGATTTTCCGAGCGGGGATTGTCGCTGGTGACGATGACGCGATCCGCCCATCGTTCGGCGACCTCTCCCATCAGGGGACGTTTACCGGCATCCCTATCACCCCCGCATCCGAAGACACAGATAAGCTTGCCACCTCGTGCTGTAGCGGTTTCCCGCAGTGTGGACAGGACGTTTTCAAGGGCATCGGGGGTATGGGCGTAATCGACCACGAACAGCGGGGCATTCACTCCCGTCAGCATTTGCAGCCGCCCCGACGGAGGCGTGAGGTGGCGCAAGGCCTCTGCGATGTTTTCTAGCGTTTCACCGGCCACCCGCAACACACCGATCACGGCGAGTAAATTAGAAACGTTGAACCGCCCCAACACTGGAGCGTCGAAAGACACTCCTTCTAAGACAAACCGCACCCCGCTGGAAGTCATGGCAAGGTCGATTCCGTTCAGGCTCGTATTAATTGTTGCGAAAGTTCTCGTCACATGGTTCACCCCATCCCCTCCCCAACCCTCCCCTTGAAGGGGAGGGAGAAATGCTCCTCCCCCTTGAAGAGGAGGGAGAGATGCTCCTCCCCCTTGAAGAGGAGGGAGAGATGCTCCTCCCCCTTCAAGGGGAGGGAGAGATGCTCCTCCCCCTTCAAGGGGAGGGAGAGATGCTCCTCCCCCTTCAAGGGGGAGGCTGGGAGGGGGATGGGGAATGTGTTTCACGTTAAAGCCCGCCCCCCTTCGCCCCCCTCTCGGGGGGTTCTTATCGGCTCGCTGCGCTCGATTATTACGGGGCACTCCGAATGAGTTCTTTCA
>JAUYFZ010000144.1 GCA_030689585.1 Rhodocyclaceae bacterium
GAACGTCAATCGCACACGGAAACCTCTTTCCGGTAGATTCGCCACCTCCACACGCCCCCCGATTTTGCGAGCACGTTCACGCATGATCGATAAGCCAAAATGATCGCGCAACCGGGGATGCTCCTCAAACCCCCCCGTTCGATTGGCAATGGCGAAGAACCCCTGCCCTCCTTTGCCATCATCTTCGATGGTCGCCTCGTAATGATCGCCAATACCTCGCAGGATCAACGTCGCCCGTGTTGCCCCCGAATGACGCACGACATTCGCCAGTGCTTCCTGAATAATGAAAAAAACTTGCGCTTCCTGATCGACGGACAGGCGCAAATCAGCCGCCAAGTTACGATATTCGAGCCGAATACCCGTGCGATCAAAGAAACCTTCGGCCAGTTCTTTCAAGGCATGTAGCAGACCCATCGGATCCATCCGATTTCGAAACTGTGTCAAAAGCTGGCGCAAATGCCCGTAGGCATCATCGAGTGCCTGCCCGACATCTCCCGCATATTTGATGGAACGTTCTCTTTCCTCATCTCGCAACGCATCTTGCAACAACGCGACACGCATCTTCAAATAGGCCAGCGTCTGCGCTAGGGAATCATGCACTTCAGCCGCCATCATGGCGCGTTCGTTCATCAACGCAATGCGCATGTTCTCCCGCTTCAATCGTGCATTTTCGAGAGCCATCCCCAGATGCTCACCGATGGAACGGAAGAGCACCGCCACCTCTTCGGGCAACTCGAATTGCTCTGGCAGAAACAGGTTATAGGTTCCCATCAAATGGCTTCCATGCTGGAGCGGAACGACCACCATGGCCTGACATTCCTCAGTAAAAAAGGATTGCCCGGTACGAACCGCACAATCGGCCAAATCAATTTCATAGTAGGCACGATTATCGGACAGCGCAATGCCACATTGCCCGCAATCAATGGGAACCACCCGTTCTTTTTCCACCACAGCGGGGGGCAAGCCGCGTGAACAAACCAATCGTAAATGCAGGCCATCGCCTGTCACCACGCGAACCGCTCCCGCATTGGCATGAGCCAACCGCAGCATCGTGCCCAGAAAACGACCGAGCATTTCCTCGACATCATCTTCATCCGCCAAACTCGCCGATACTTCAGAAATGATGCTGAAGGCTTGAAGTTTCGTCTGATCATCGACTTCATGTTCGATGGGATGAGAAGTGATCTTCATCTACGAGGGGAGCGACCAAGTACCGGCGATTATCTTTTCGGCCCAAAAAAGGGCTGCCACCGTTTTTCCATCCGTGATTTCACCGTCACGAACCGCCATCACGGCATCGGCCAATGAAATTTCCAAGACTTCCATGAGTTCGCCCTCATCGCGAGCATGGCCCACGAAAACCAATCCTTGCGCCAAAAATATCTCGATACGTTCGCTCGAAAAACCTAAGCAAGGATGAATTGTGGACAAATGTCGCCAAGTCTTCGCCTTGTAACCCGTTTCCTCACGCAACTCACGTCGCGCCGTATCCAGCATGTGCTCCCCTGCCTCCCTCTTGCCTGCCGGTAATTCCAGCATGACATCTTTGACCGAATAGCGATACTGACGTTCAAACAACAGCTTGCCATTGTCCAGCAAGGCAATAATCACGACAGCCCCCGGATGGGTGATCCATTCGCGCACGCTTTCATGACCATCGGATAACCGCACACGATCACTAAAAACGTGCAGTAACTCGCCAGAAAACACTTGTTCCGAGGATAGGGTTTCTTCAAAGAGATACTCGTCAACCATAAAGTTTCATCAACCCATAAAGACCAAATCCCAACACCAATAATCCCGACACATTCCGCATGATCGGTGCTTGCGCAAAACGACGAAATCTTGTCAACAACAACCCCGCCAATAATAAATTAGGCAACGTTCCCAAACCAAACGCCAGCATCAAGACGGCTCCCTGTTGCGCCGATCCAGCCGCCATTGCATTAACCAACGCACCGTACACCAAGCCGCACGGCAGAAACCCCCAAAGCATCCCCAATGGCCATGCCTGTGCCACGCCCCGCACCGGTAAAAATCGACGGGTGGCCGGTTGCACTCGCCTCCAAAGCCACGCGCCCCCGCGTTCGAGAAAGGCTAATGATCTCGTCATACCCAAGAGATACAGGCCCATCGCCACCAACATCAGGTTGGCCACGATATACAGCCCCTGCTGCACAGGCAATAGGTGTCCAAACGCATGGCCCACCCCGCCCGCTAATCCACCGGCCAAGGTATAACTAACGATGCGTCCAGCGTTATACGCGAGATGAATCGTCATGCCCTTTGCCTGCATGGATAACGCACCGACTATACCGCCGCACATGCCCACACAATGCGCACCGCCGAGCAGTCCAACCAGAAAGAACGTGAGCAATCCGACATCCGGCATATTAACGACCCATGGCCGATTGCCACCCTCGGTAAATGGAACAGGTCATCATCGGCATGGGTTGTTCCACATTAACGGTCATGGCTTGTGCCACCCCGTATCATGAAACTTGCCCCATTGACCCCCATCCCCACCCCAACCCTCCCCTTGAAGGGGAGGGAGAGATGCTCCTCCCCCTTCAAGGGGAGGGAGACAACCGATGCGCCATGCTCCTCCCCCT
>JAUYFZ010000157.1 GCA_030689585.1 Rhodocyclaceae bacterium
AATACCTTGCCAGGACCACATTCAAATACATGCGTCACCCCTCCCCTTTCCAAGGCACGCTGGGTTTCAACCCAACGCACGGGAGAGGCCACTTGTCGCACCAAGGCAGCACGAATGTCCTCCGCCGACTCCGCACAAACCACATCCACGTTATTCACCACAGGAATTTTCGGTGCGGTCATTGGAATGGTCGCCAGAAATCCGGCGAGTTTTTCTGCAGCGGGCTGCATCAATCGACAATGAGAAGGGGCGGAGACGGGCAGAAGAATGGCACGCTTGGCTCCCTTTGCCTTGCAAGTTTCCGCCGCCTGCGCCACCGCGGCCTGATGACCTGCGATCACCGTCTGTTCCGGCGAGTTGAAATTAACCGCTTCGACCACCTGCCCTGCCTGTTCAGTTTCACGGCACACGGCCTGAACAATCGCCGCATCCAGCCCCAGAATCGCCGCCATCGCGCCTATTCCTTCTGGCACTGCGGCCTGCATCGCCTCTGCCCGTAAGGCCACCAAGGGGACGGCATCCGAAAACTGCATGGCCTCTGCCGCCACCAATGCGGCGTATTCTCCCAAGCTATGGCCCGCCATCATCGCCGGTTGTGCACCGCCCAGTGCTTTCCAGAGTCGCCAAACGGCCACATCGGCGGTCAACATCAGGGGTTGAGTGTTGACAGTCTGGTTCATCGCTTCAACGGGGCCTTCTGTCACCAGTGTCCACAAATCACGCCCAAGCACCTGGCTCGCCTCATCAAAAGTCGCTTTGATCACGGGATGGTCGCCATAGGCCGCCATCATGTTGAGCGATTGAGACCCCTGCCCTGGAAATACGAATGCAAATTTCATTAAAACCTCACCAACACAGAACCCCAAGTAAAACCTGCACCGATACCTTCCAGCAGCAGAGTGTCACGACGTTTGATCTTTCCGGTACGCACGGCTTCATCCAGTGCCAGCGGTACCGAAGCCGCCGAGGTATTGCCATGTCGTTCGACGGTCACAATACATTTCTCTGGGGGGAGACGCAGTTTTTTGGCCGTTGCCTGAATAATTCGAATGTTGGCCTGATGCGGAACCAACCAATCGAGTTGTTCCGGAGGAAGATTCGCTGCAACCAATGTTTCCTCGGCCACGTCGGCCAAGGCACGCACGGCAAATTTGAAGACGGCCTGCCCATCCATTCTGATCAGAGGGTCGCCGATGGGTTGTCCACCACACAGATGCCCAGGGGCCGAGAGAATGCTGTGATACCGTCCGTCTGCATGGACGGCACTGGCTAAAATACCCGGCTCGTCAGAGGCTTCCAGCACCACCGCACCCGCGCCGTCGCCGAAAAGCACACAGGTCGAGCGATCTTTCCAGTCGATCATGCGTGAGAACGTCTCCGCCCCGACGACTAGGGCACAACGACTCGTTCCTGTTTGAATGAATTTTTCGGCAATCGATAACGCATATACAAATCCGCCACACACCGCCTGTATGTCAAACGCTGGTGCTCCGTTGGTATGACCCAGTTTGGCCTGTAATAGCGTCGCCACACTCGGAAAAACATAATCCGGCGTAGAGGTGGCGACAATGATGAGATCGATGTCATTAGGCTGACAAACAGCCGCCTCCAGCGCACGACGGGCAGCTTCCAACGCCAAATCACTGGTGGTTACGCCTTCAGGGGCAAAGTGACGAGCGCGAATTCCCGTGCGCTCGACAATCCATTCATCAGAAGAATCTAGGTGATGCGCAGCAATCAGCGCGTTATTGGTGACAGGAGAACCTGGCAAATAACTACCCGTGCCTGTGATGCGTGCATATATTTTCATTGGATCACGGGTGACTGAAGAGCCAACATGCGAGCCATGATTTTGTCGGTGAGTCGTTCACGAGCCGCTTCTGCCGAACGTTCCAACGCACAGCGAAACGCATAGGCATCCGCCGAACCATGACTTTTGAATACGATGCCCTTTAATCCCAATAAACCGGCACCGTTATAACTGCGATGGTCAAATCTTTTCTTGAAGGCCCTGAGCACGGGGCGTGCCGCTAACGCAGCCATCTTCGTCAGCAGGTTTCGTGAAAATTCCGCACGCAGCGTGCCTGCCATCAACTGCACGATACCTTCCGCCGCTTTCAACACGGCATTTCCGACGAAACCATCGCACACCACGACATCGGTCACTCCCTTGAAAATATCGTTTCCTTCGATATTGCCGTAGAAATTAAGCCCACTTTCCTTAAGCAGTTCAGCGGCTTTCTTGGCGACCTCGTTGCCCTTGATATCTTCTTCACCAATATTGAGCAACCCGACACTGGGACTATGGGTTAGATAATCTTTGTGTTCCAAGGCAGAGACCAGCATGGCCCCCATGAGTCCGAACTGAAGCAGGTGTTCCGGTTGACAATCGACGTTGGCCCCCAAATCCAACATATAGGTATGCCCCTTCGCCGTCGGTAAAATGCCGCAAATTGCAGGCCGATCAATACCCGGTAATGTCTTGAGCACAAACCGCGAAATCGCCATCAATGCGCCGGTATTCCCCGCAGAAGTGGCGGCATCCGCCTCGCCGGACTTGACGAGATTGATGGCTTGACGCATGGAGGAATCCTTCTTGTTCCGCAACGCGGAAGCCACCGGTTCATGCATTTCCACGACTTCAGTGGCGGAATGCACGCGCATTCGACCTCCGAATTCCGTCGGGGTGTTCCCTAGCATCGGGCGCAAAACATCCTCACGACCGACCAATACGACGGCGCAATCAGGATGACGGCGTAGGAAATCGAAAGCAGCCGACAGGGTGACCGAAGGGCCATGATCCCCGCCCATACAATCGACCGCGATGGTGACAGACACCCGTGTTGTCAAAGCAGGCGAAAACTTATTCAGCTTTGGACTTAAGAACTTTCTTCCCGCGATAGATACCCGACGGGGAGATGTGGTGACGCAGGTGTGTCTCACCTGTTGTTGACTCAATAGCCAACGGGGGCGCGGTCAGAAAATCATGAGCGCGGTGCATACCTCGTTTCGAGGGGGATTTCTTGTTCTGCTGAACAGCCATTTCAAACTCCTTTTTTGAACATGCCGGATGCTATCATGCCCTGCCCTGATAAGTCAAAACCCACCGCCAATCTCTACCATGCAACGCTTAGTCCTTGCTTCTACCTCTTCCTTTCGTAAAGAACTGCTTTCCCGCTTGCAACTGGCCTTCGAGGTCGTCGCTCCAGAGGTGGATGAGTCCCCTCTTCCCAACGAATCCCCTGCTGCAACGGCAGAACGTTTGTCGATTGCCAAGGCACAGGCTGTGGTCAGCCGTTTCCCCGATGCCCTCATTATCGGATCAGATCAGGTTGCGTTCATGGGAGATCAGCGATTTTCAAAACCGGGCACTCGTGAAAATGCTCTCGCTCAACTGCAAGCCATGAGCGGCAATACGGTCATTTTCTACAGCGGGTTATGCCTGCTCAACGCGACCAGCGGACGCATTCATTTGCACGGTGTCTCAACAGAAGTGCGATTCCGCGAACTGACCGATGCTGAAATTCTCCGTTACATGGATAAGGAAAATGCCTTGAACTGTGCGGGCAGTGCGCGATCAGAAGGCTTGGGCATCGCCTTGCTCAAAAGCATGCGGGGCGACGATCCCAACGCCTTAGTGGGTCTACCGCTCATTGCCCTGTGCGATATGCTTCGCGCTGAAGGGATTGAATTACCTTGATCGGCACGCTTTATCTCATCCCGACGGCCTTGGGTGAGACTCCTTGGTCGACTTATCTGCCCACAGCCACTCGGCAAATCGCCTGCCAACTGACTCGTTTTATCGTTGAAAACGCCAAGACCGCCCGTGCTGAACTCAAACGTCTGGAACATCCGGTTCCTCTAAGGGAACTTTTCATCGAACAAATTCCGGAAAATCCTGCCCCATCGGATATTGAACGTCTGTTGGCCCCCCTACTGATCGGAGAGAATGTCGGCCTGCTTTCAGAAGCCGGATGTCCCTGTATTGCAGACCCAGGCACCCTTCTTGTGCGGCGTGCCCATGAATTAAACATGACGGTGCGTCCGTTGATTGGTCCTTCTGCGATTCTGCTGGCCTTGATGGCGGCAGGACTGGAAGGACAACAATTCACTTTCCACGGCTATCTGCCTGCCCGCGAACCGGAACGAAGCCAAAAAATCGTCGAACTGGAAAAAGAGTCCAAACATCGCAACCAAACCCAGTTATTTATTGAAGCCCCCTATCGAAATAATGCCCTGTTTCAAGCCTTGCTCACGGCCTGCCAACCTAAAACACGTCTATGCATCGCCTTCGATCTCACCCTGCCTGCTGAAACCATTACATTGCACACGATCAACGAATGGCGACGGCTGCCCCCTCCGGATATTGATCGACGACCGACTGTTTTTCTGATGTTGTCATCCTTAATTTAACGTGAAAGTCGCGTAGCGACTCTCGAAGATGACTTGACGTGTGTGTCTCGCAGGATACAATAATCTCATGCGATACGAACTGCACAGCACCGATATGTGCGAATCCACTTGGGGTGCAACTAAAAGTGGTGGACGGTAACTGCTCAGATCGGTCGGAACTCACACCTCCTCCCCCTTCAAGGGGGAGGCCGGGAG
>JAUYFZ010000161.1 GCA_030689585.1 Rhodocyclaceae bacterium
CTTCCATCTGGATAAACATCGCGCCGACTTCGGGCGCACGTTCAGCGAAGCGTTCAGCAGTTTCAGTGGACGGTGTGATGGGATAGGCGGCAAAGAATCTGCAACCGGCGGCCAACGCGCCTTCGGCTAATGCATGGTCGCCATCCATGAAATGTGCGCCTGCGTCAACCCCTCTCGGGTCTGCGGGTACGGTCTTGATCACTTTTTTACTTCCCCTTTCTCAGTATCGGCATCGCGAAGAACAAAAATCGCAAACTCAGGACAAATCGTCTGGCAAAACGTGCAGTCATGGCACTTTCCAGGATTCTTGGAATAGGGCGGGTGATAGCCCTTTGCGTTGAATCCCGGCGAGGTATCCAATACGTTGGTCGGGCAGAACTGCACGCAAAATCCGCAGCCCTTGCACCACGCCTCGTTGATATGGACATTGCCATGAAGCTGTTTGAGATCGTTAAAAAATGGATGTTGCATATCGTCTCCTCAAACCAGGTTCATCAAACCGCGACCGGTCAATACCGGTGTCGGATCGATATGATGAAGATCGAAGCGCAGTGCGGATTCATCGCAGCCGAAAGCCAACGCCATCAACTGCGTGAAATAAAGCACCGGCAGATGTTTGAAATCCGGGTTGAGTTGCTTGGCATCCACCTGACGAAAATCCAGGTTATACGCACATAAAGGACAACTCACCAGCACGAGATCCGCTTCTTCTTCAGCGGCAGATCCCATGATTTTGTTCGTGCGATCCGCAATGATTTCAGGGTTGCTCACCGTGTGGTAAGCCCCGCAACAATCCGCCTTCATGGGGAAGGGGACGGGGATGCCTCCTAGGGCGACAATCAAGTCTTCCATGACCACGGGGTTTTCGACATCGTCGAACGCCACTTCTTTCGGACGCACTAGAAGACAACCGTAATAACAGGCCACCTTGAGTCCTGTCAGCGGTTTTTTGACCTTCGCGGCCAGCTTTTCAAAGGTCACACGATCACGCAGGTATTCCAAAAGGTGCAGGACATCCACTTCGCCCGCATATTTTGTTTCTTCCTGATAAATAAAGTCATTGATGGTGTCCAGCACATCGGCACGCTTCTTCACGTCAAGGTTGGCACGCTTCAACGTGTTGTAGCACATGGCACAACCCGTCATGAATTCAGAAGAACCCATTTCTTTGACACGAATAAGGTTCGTCACCGGAGCCAACCGGTTGATGATGTTTTCGGAACTCAGGCAATGCACCGTGCCGCAGCAATTCCAACGCGGCAGCTCTTCGATTTCAACATCGAGTGATCCCATGGACGATACGGTGGACACATCGAAGTTACGAGCGTGATTTTTTAGCGTGCAGCCAGGATAGTAAGTGAGCTTGGTCATCTTCAGGAACTCAGTTTTCGCAACGCGCTGATGAGGGCAATCGGCGGCAATGCAGCGCGTGCCTCCGGAGAAATGTCACTAAGTGACAGATAATCTTCACGTTCAGCCGTCCGAAGTTTTGTTTCGCGCAACGCCTCAAAGGTTTCGGCGATACGCACTCCCTTCGGGCAACGGGTATTACAGGTCATGCAGGAAACGCATATCCAGATGGCTTTCGAGGCCAACAACCGTTCGTGCATGCCCAACTGCGACAGGCGAATCACCTGGTTGGGCAGAATATCCATGTGAGCCGCCATAGGACAACCCGCAGAACACTTGCCGCACTGGTAACAGGCCTGAAGATTCTGGGCACTCAGTTTCTCGATCTTGGCCACAAAAGGACTGGTCAAACGAGCCGAGGTCAGGCGCACGGAGGCAGAGGAAGTTGCAGGGGCCATATTCACGATTTCCGGAATTCAGGTTTATCGAGCCAGATACCGACGTTTAACAGACTGTCGAGCTGGGCCTGTAGGTTGTCGTAATGGAATGCTTCTTCCTCAATCACTTTCCCAATCATTTCAATCACTTCAGAATTCTGTGTGTGATCGGCCATTTCCTTGAAGACATGAATCGCCCGACGCTCCAATTCCATCGCCATGCGCAGGGCTTGTATGTCATCGGCCACTTCCGTATGTCCACGACTGGCCACCACGGCTTCAATTTCAGCCACGATCCCCGATGAATGAACACATCCTATTTCTTCGGTCACCAAAGATTTCCAATGATCTTCACCAAGAATAGAAGCAAAGATTTCATGGGTCTCTTCGACGTGCCCTTTTTCCATTTCTGCCAACTGCAGAAACATGGCTTTTCCACTCTCATTGCGCGTTTGCTCGGCCCAATGCCGATACAAACGCTCTCCGCAATATTCGAGTTTCAGGGCGGTGCGGACCAGCTCAATTACCTTGTCATCAACATGACTCATGGTCAGTGACTCGCCTTATTTTCGTCACATTCTTCATGTAACCGGTTTTTCACCACGGAAGCACCCGGCAGTGCATTCCCCCCCTTGATCAACTGACGCTTTTTGACATCGGCAGGCGCGTAGGACGGCAGCAGAATCGGTGTGACCAGTTCTGTCTTGATCCCCGCCGTGACCAGTTCCTTTTCGTAAGCATCGATGTGGGCCGCACTTAACTTGCCCAGTTTCACGGTCTTCACATACTCACCGGCATAACGTCCCGCACGACGACCGAACACGTTGTAATCAAGCACCGAGTTACCCATCAACCGGTTGCGACCATGCAGGCCGCCAGAGGCTTCGCCGGCCACATAGAGACCTGGCAGGGTGGTTTCACACTTCTCGTTGATTTCGATGCCGCCGTTCTGGTAATGCAGTGAGGGATAAATCAGCATCGGCAGTTTGGCAATGTCGATACCGTAACGGATGAACTGACGATACATGGCGGGGAAATGCCGGTCGGTATAGCCCTCGCCGTGCAGCATGTCGATCAGGGGTGAATCCAGCCAGACACCCAACCGTCCGGAAGGGGTTTCAACACCGCCACCATTCTGAAGGCACTCGCGAATAATGGCGGAGGCCTCAATATCGCGCGGCTCACGCGGGAACACAAATAACTCGCCATCCTTGTTGAGCGGTTGCCCCCCTGCCCCACGAATCGCTTCCGTAACCAAGAAACCCGCAATCTGCTCTGGGAATGAAACCCCCGTCGGATGGTACTGAACGGAGTCCATATACATCATCTTGGCCCCCGCCCGATAGGCCATAACCAGCCCGTCACCTGTAGCCCCGTAATGGTTGGTGGTATCAAAACCGCGAATATGCAAGCGGCCATAACCGCCCGTGGCCACCAGCGTCGCTTTTGCCTTAACCACCACGAATTCTTCGCTGTCCATGTTGTAGAGCACAGCCCCTGCACAGTGACCTTTGTCGTCCATGATGAGTTCGACAGCCGGCATGAACTCTTTGATGGCAATCATGTCCGGGTGATTACGCACTTCGTCCATCAAGGTGCGCATGATGATGGCACCGGTGTAATCGCGGCAGGACATCATGCGTTTGCGCGACGTTCCCCCACCATGCAGTACCTGGAAAGAGCCATCTTCTTTTTTATCCCAACAGACCCCTAGGTCTTCCAGCCACTTGACGACCCCCGGCCCATCTTCGGTGAGTGCTTTGACGAGTTCTGGCTTATTTTCAAAGTGCCCTCCCCCAATAGCATCCAGATAATGGCGCGTTGGAGAATCGGTGGCCGACACTGCCGCCTGCATCCCTCCCTGGGACATCATGGTGTTGGCATCGCCCATGCGCAGTTTGGTGGCAATCACCGATTTGATGCCGTGTTCGCGCATGGCCACCAGCGCGGCATTACAGCCTGCGCCGCCCCCGCCGATGATCAAAAGATCGGTTTCGATGTCTGGCTTGCTGAGATTGACCTGCTCGCTTCGAAGCCATGAATGGGATTCGAACAAATCAGCCACTTCGGTCGTCAGTTTTTCACCCTTATTAACACCGATACGCACCGCACGTTTGGCTTCCGGCTTGTAGTCAGGATGAAACCCTTGAAGCACTGCTTCGCGTTCTGCGGCATTCATGGGCGGATAAACGGGGTCCGGCTTCCGCGCCAACTCTAAACGTGCAGGGCGTGTTGCAACGACCTTGCGCAGCGATTCTTCCATGTACTGTGGATACATCTTGATTCCTTTAAGACGATGTTATTCGGAGTCTCGTGCGTAGTAGAGTTTCGACAAATCTTCACGACTCATCGACATCATCTCGGCATACTCGGCTTCAAAAGCCCCCGCATTGACGGCCAACACACGCTCAGCCAATCCGGCACTTTCCTTGCGCAAATAGCGACCATAGAGGCGACGGCCTAAAATTCCCACCAAGGGCTGCGTAATCTCAGCCGGACAGCGCAACATGCACAGACCACAGGAAACACAATCGAAGGACAGGTCCATGATGGCCGTAATATCGCCCCGCTTGGCCGCTTGAACGTAATCCATCACCTGCAACCCCTGCGGACAGGACTTGGTGCAGGTTCCGCAAGCCACACAGCGGAACACTACGGGGTAGGTTTCCTGAATGGCACTGACGTTCGGCTTGAGCTTCTCAATATCGTAGATCGCCTTTTCAGCCGGCACAGACGGAATCTGCGCGAGCGTCATGCCCTCTTCGACCAGCGTCATGCAAGCCAACCCAGTTCGAATTTTGTAATCGCCGGGCAGACGATAAATCGTGGCACAGGCTCCGCAGTAACCCTCACGACAACCGGCCCCGCGCACGATCATGTGGCCCGCATACTCAATGGCCCCCATGATGGTGGATTCAGCAGGAACCTGATAGGCCTTGCCCATGATATAGACCGTGATCAGGCGTTCTTCCGCCTTCTCACGCTTCTTTTCGCCCTTCGGCAAAGACGCACTTACCACTGCACCTTTTGGCGCACTTTTCATATGAACACCTTCGATTGGTTTCTCAAACGACACGAAAACGACACCCACGACCAAAATTCTATAGGAAGACTGTAAGTTCTGAGCAAGACAACAGGATTTTATTTTTTATACGGTTATTAGTTTCGCAGTGCCAAGGCAGGCGCCGCCACAGAGTAACGCCGGATTCCCTGCCACAAAGCCTCGGCCATCGTGTCCTGATATCCCCCATCATTCAAGCGTCGTTCCTCGTCAGGGTTTGAGATAAAGGCCGTCTCAACAAGGATGGAGGGAATATCTGG
>JAUYFZ010000166.1 GCA_030689585.1 Rhodocyclaceae bacterium
TAATTACGAGACTTGTTTGTCCCTTCATTTTTACCCCATCCCCTCCCCAGCCCTCCCCTTGAAGGGGAGGGAGATTGGTACTGCCCTCCACTTGAAGGGGAGGGAGGCCGCAACAACCGCTTCGATTACCCACTACAAACCGCATAGAGCCATTAAACAGCCCCTCCCACCGTCAATCCATCAATTCGCACGGTGGGTTGTCCCACGCCGACGGGGACACTTTGGCCTTCTTTGCCGCAGGTGCCTACGCCGGGATCGAGGGCCATGTCATTGCCGATGAGGGTGACGCGGGTGAGTACGTCCGGGCCATTTCCCACTAACGTCGCTCCTTTAATGGGGGTGGTCACTTGGCCGTTTTCGATGAGATAGGCTTCAGCGGTTGAAAAAACAAACTTTCCGCTGGTGATATCGACCTGCCCTCCCCCAAAATTTGCGGCATACAAGCCTTTTTTGACCGAACGGATGATTTCTTCATGCGTTTTGTCTCCGTTCAGCATCACCGTGTTGGTCATGCGCGGAATGGGGAGATGGGCAAAGGATTCGCGGCGACCATTCCCCGTTGGGGCAACCCCCATCAACCGCGCATTCAGGGTATCTTGAAGGTATCCCACGAGAATGCCATCTTCGATCAGAACGGTGCGTTGCGTCGGCGTTCCCTCGTCGTCGATGGATAACGAACCACGTCGGTCAGGGATCGTGCCATCGTCGACCACCGTGACGCCCTTGGCGGCGACACGGCTGCCGATGCGACCTGAAAAAGCCGAACTACCGCGTCGATTGAAATCCCCCTCTAGGCCATGCCCAATGGCTTCATGGAGCAGGATGCCAGGCCAACCCGGGCCGAGTACTACCGTCATTTGACCTGCGGGAGCCGGTTTGGCCGCTAGATTGATGTCGGCCTGATGCACGGCCAATCGGGCGTATTCGCGCAAACGCTCGTCGGTAAAAAAACCGAAGTCGAATCGTCCCCCGCCGCCTGACGATCCTTGTTCCCTGTGCGTGCCTTCCTGCATGATGACGGTGAGGGAAACGCGCACCAGAGGGCGGACATCGGCGGCCAGCAAACCGTCGGAACGGGCTACTAAGACAACCTCCCAGCTACCGGCGACATGGGCCATGACTTCTGACACACGAGGATCCATGGCTCGCGCAAAACCTTCCAGCCGTTCCAGCAGTCGAACTTTTTCGGTGGCATCCAGCGATGCGATGGGGTCTGCGTCGATGTAAAGCGGCGTGATGAGGGAGGACGCAGGAGAAAGCCGGGGCCGGCTGCCCTGCCCACCTTGCGCCGCAATGGCCCGCACCGCTTCTGCGGCCGAGTTCAAGGCCGATAAGCTAATGTCGTCAGAATAGGCAAACGCTGTTTTTTCACCGCTCAAAGCGCGAACGCCTACCCCTTGTTCAATATTGAAACTGCCGGATTTGACGATGCCTTCTTCCAATGACCATGCTTCGGAACGACCATATTGAAAGTAAAGATCGGCTGCGTCGATTTGATGGGTGAATAAACGACCAAAAACGGAAGATAGCTTTCCGGGGGTCAGGTCGAAGGGGGCCAGCAGATGAGATTCGGCGATATCAAGAGGGCTGTTAGCGTGAAATACACTCATTCGGAGTACCCCGTAACAATCGAGCGTAGTGAGCCGATGAGAACCCACCGAGAGGGGGGCGAAGGGGGGCGGGTGTTTAATTGCATTGAACGGCTTTCATGTGACAGGGGTGGGCTTCGTGACCATGCGAGTTAATCAAGACCTTGTGTTTAAGCGCGGGCAAGCAGGCGCGGGTTTCCGAAATACGCTTGTGTTCCAGCTCCGCCACAATCACGCCTTCGCCTTTATCCAGACGGGCAATGATCTTGCCCCAAGGGTCGACGATCATGCTGTTGCCGTGGGTCAATCTGCCTGTGGGATGCCTACCGCCCTGTGCGGCCGCGATGACATAACACTGGTTTTCCACCGCTCGTGCGCGAATGAGCAGTTCCCAATGCGCACGTCCGGTCGTTTCAGTAAAGGCCGCCGGTAACGCAATGACATCCACCTCACCCATCGCCCGGAACAATTCAGGGAAACGCAGGTCGTAACAGATGGCCAATCCCACGCGTCCGAAGGGGGAATCGAACGCAACGACTTCATGGCCGGATTCGATGGTGCTGGCTTCTTCATAAGATTCCGCCCCTTTTTTGAAAGCGAAAAGGTGGATTTTGTCGTAACGGGCGGCCATGCGCCCGGTGTTGTCGAAAACAAAGGACGTATTCCGCATCTTGGACGGATCCTCTGCAAACAAGGGGAGCGAGCCGCCTACCAGCCAGACACCGTATTTGACGGCCGTCTTGGATAAAAACGTTTGGATGGGACCCTCTCCTTCCCGCTCGCGCGCCAGAAGACGGTCGGCATCCTGTGCGCCGATGAAGGGAAAGTATTCTGGCAGGACAACAAGCGTGGCACCTTTAGCGGCTGCTTCTCCGATAAGCCGTTCGGCAGTGACTAGATTGGGAGCCGCCTCTGGCCCGGAGATCATTTGAACGGCTGCCATTTTGAGATTCGTGGAATTCATTGTTTTTCTTCAGTAAGGTTAGAGGGTGAAGCAGGTTGTGAAACGATTTTTTCAACTTTAGGATCGGCCCAACTGCCCGTGACCGCGTATTCAAAAGCAAAAGCTTGGCCCAGCGGATCTTTGAGTATTTTATCAGCCAGCCAGAGCACGGCGGCGGCCGCTGGATTGGCCAGCAAAACGCCTGTCGCCAGCGTTTCGCCGATGGCGGGTTGAATGCGTACCTTCAGATGTTGAGTTTCGTGGGCGATATTCGCGCTGCCCGTCACAAACACCCGCGCTGCGGGTCCCTGCATGGAAAGGTCCGACGTTTCCATCAGGCCTTGAGCCAGAGTCAAGCGTCCATTGATATGGTCAAACGAAAAACCTTCACTAAAAACATCCCGAAAATCCAAGAATAACCGACGAGGTAATGATTGCATCGAGAGCAATCCAAGCAACCGCCCTGCACCGGGTTCTAGTTTGCTGAACTGCCCGTTTTCCGCTTTGAGGGTGATGTTGCCTGAGAGCGTGGGATAGTCGATGGTCGTCGGTGGTCCATTCCACCAAACCGCCCCCGCCAAATCGGCCGTCCCCCGTCGTACCGTGTCGGGGTACTCCAAGCGTGTCAATAATTTTTCGATATTACCCACAGAAAGATTGAATCCAAGCCAAGTGCCTGCATTTTCTGTTCCAGGTCGCCACAGGCCTGTGGCGGTCAATTTCCCTTGTTCGTTCGCCACGTTGAATTTCACATTCCACGCGCCCTCCCGATTTTCGGCATCCAAATTGAGTTCGCCAAAATTGCGCCCGTGCAATAAAAAGTGTTTGGCCTTCAGGTGAACGTCCGGCATTCCTTGGGTGGAAGGCGGTGTCTGAGCGGTGTTCTCCTCTTTTGATATCGCCAGGCGAGATAACTGCGCGGTTAAACGACCGGCCCCCTCACTCTGCCATTCAAACGTGCCCGTCGCTTCCTGACTGGCGATATCTCCTGCCCATCGTCCGGCCTCTCCCGTGCCTGACCATCGCAGTCCATGAAAAACTCGACCCAGGGCGATGAGTTCATCCGCACGCAACTCTGCACGAATGGATGGAAATGAGGAGGCACCCGCATCGGGCACCCCCAGCAGTCTTCGCCAGGCATCGGTGTCCAATGTTCCCGCCCGAACCATCAATTTAATTTCTTTCGTTTCCCTTCCCGGCAGACGGGGCAGGGCGGCCACGCCTACGGTGTTGATGACAACGGCCCCTCGTTCCACTGATTCACCTCGGGTTAACCACTGCGCTCTGAAGCCCGACCCTAGGGAGAGTGAAGAATGCGTCAATGCCCCAGAAGGTTTGCGCTCGAAAACCAGTGGCATTTCTTCCATCGTGCTTTTGTTAAACGGCGGAGGCAAACTGGATGACAGCCCCGTCAAGGAGGATTCAAACCGCATCTCTGCCGTTTTTTTCCGGACTTTGATCGTGCCACGCCAAGGGAAAGTTCCCGACAAATGATCGAAGGCCGGATGTTGGCTATCCCGACGCAGATCAGCCAGTGACAATAGCCCGGAAGCACGAACCTGCACCCCTTCCTTGTCCGTCTTGGCTTCAATTTTCACGGGCGCACCGGAGAACATGGCACGGATGTCCTTGGTTTCCACCCGATCGGTCGTAAATTGCAAGGTGCCTTCGACATCGGTCAACGGGGGAAAAGCAGGGTCCAGCCTCAAATGATTGCGCTGAAAGCGATAGCGTCCTGTGACGGCCGCTTGGTTGATATGCCGAAGGTTCATCACCAGCTTCAACGCCAGATCCCCCACGCCTTCTGCGGTCATCTCTTCGGTGAAATGATCGATACGGTCTCCCACGGGGCTGGCTTCTATGAATCGCAGAAAGTCTGTCACCGGGCCTTTTGCCGTGCCGTCAATCGTGATGATTTCTTCTGGGGCCTCCAAGTCGGGAATGATGGCCGTTATGTCGGAAAACACCACGCCCCACAGATTCGCCTGTTTGGCATGAATGGTCATCTTTTCGCCCATAAACGAAAGCTCCCCCGACACCTTCTCGAAGGCAGGCCAGTCGGGGGCATAACGTAGAGTCACACCGGAAAACGGCCCCTTGATTTCAAAAACACCGGAACCGTCCCGAAAAGGAAATTTGTCCAATTCTCCTGACAAGCGCAACGTGACCTTCGCTTGGCCTCCCTCAATAGATTTTCGCAACCACTCACGGGTATCCGCGTTAATGTTGTGGGGCAAGTAACGCCAGACTGCGCCGCCTTCCGCTCTTGAAATTTCTCCAGACAGGTCTATTTTTCCTGCATCTCCCCACATTCCCTGCCAATCTCCGCCCAGGGTTCCTTCGACCTCCTCATTTTGGAAAGCGATACGATGTAGATGGATGCGCCATTCTCCCGTGGGAAGTTGCTGTCCCGACCCTCCCCCGTGAAGATGGGACAACGTAAAGGGATCGCCGCCCCATGCAACGGACACGTCGGCCAGACGAAACCCGGAGGCCACCTCCTGAAGTTTCCCCTCCGCAAATCCCAAACGGAGGCGTACACCGCCCCGTCCGGTTCGGGCCAAGGAAGGAAGATCAACCCAAGGTTGCCAGGCTGAAATATTGGCTTGATCGAGTTCGGCATAGAGCGTCCCTTTGGCTGAATCTATCGCATGGCCTTGAAACTCCCCCCGAAATTCCATTCGAGCCGCCAATGCGCGGGGGGGCGTGGCGATCAGGCCGAAACGGTGCTGTGTTCCCCGGTTATATAAGTCAATATCCAAATCGGTCAATGTGAGGGGCGGACTTCCCCGCATCTCATCGTTCCACGTCACCGATGCTCGGCGTACCGTGATGCGGTTTTGTGCGAACAACCACTCTGCAAAACCGGCATCAGGGTCATTCGGATTGATTTCAAGACCGGCCACAAAAAACCGTCCCGCCTCATTGCGACGAATATCGAGCGTGGGAGAAAAAATCTCCAATCGGGAAAGCCTAGGGGCGCGCACCCAGAGAGAATCCCAGGAAAGATCTGCGTCCACATGTTCAAAGGACAAGGCCACACGGTTTTGTGCATCATGGATATCCACCCCCCGCAGCGTTACCCCCGGGATTAACCCCGACCATCGGGCTTCAAGAGCACGAATCGTAACCGGCAACCGTATCGCCTGCGTCAGGGTTTGCTCGATGTCGCCTCGCCAAGACTCCACATTGGGCAGCACGGCATAACGCAACAGCAAGATAGTTGCGGCGATCACAAACCAGATAG
>JAUYFZ010000162.1 GCA_030689585.1 Rhodocyclaceae bacterium
TGTGTTTCACGCTAAGGAATCCATCATGGCGTTAGACCGCATGACCAAACTGTCTTGGATTTACGACCTGTACCATCTGGGCCAGTCTCCAAGACTATGGCAGGCTCCCGATGAAATCTATCAGCAACTCCTGACGCATATTGTGACCGGGTTCGATGCCCGCAGTGGCTCACTGGCCCTGCTGGGCCATGACGATCAGGTGCTCACCATCGTGGCGGGTATTGATCTGCCTGTGGGGGTGGTCGGCAGCACCGTTCCGCTGGGCAGCGGGGTCATGGGCTGGGTCGTTCAGAACGACCAGCCGCTCTTGATCAATGGTGATGTCGATACCCACCAGTTTTCTGGCATGTTGCAGCGTCAGCGTGAACAGGCGACACCCTATTCAGCCCTGTGCTGGCCGCTCAAGTTGCAGGAACGGGTTATCGGTGTCTTAAGCGTCAACCGTTCTATCGATGACGTGGCCTTTGATGAACAGGATCGTGAACAGGGAACCGCCATCCTTAATCTAGCCAGTTTGGCACTGGACAATATCCAGTTGCGCCTGGAACAGCAGCGACGCATCGCGGAACTTCAGGCGACCAACCAGAAACTGGCCAATGCACAGAATCAACTGATGCAGGCAGAAAAAATGGCCTCCATCGGCCAGCTTGCCGCCGGAGTGGCGCATGAAATCAATAACCCGGTCGGTTATGTCGCCTCCAACCTGAGTACCTTGGGGCGTAGCCTGAATGATCTGTTGGCGGTACTGGATGCCAGTGAGCATCTGGAAACCACTCTTTCTGGTGAATCTCCGGAATTACTGGCACTGCGGGCATTGAAAGAGAAGGTGGGGATACAGTCTCTGCGGGACGATCTGCACGACATTCTGACGGAATCGAAGGAGGGGCTGGATCGCGTCAAGAAGATCGTGCTCGATCTGAAAACGTTTTCCCACATGGATGAAGCAGGCTGGGGCGTGGCCGATCTGCACGCCGGACTGGATAGCACGCTCAACATTGTCTGGAACGAACTCAAATACAAAGCGGAAGTGGTCAAGCTCTACGCCACCTTGCCGGAAATCGAATGCGTTCCCTCCCAGATCAATCAGGTGTTCATGAACCTGCTGGTGAACGCCGGACAGGCCATAGAAGGTCACGGCATCATTACTATTCGCACGGGACAGGAAGGCGAAGAAGTCTGGGTGGACGTGTCCGATACCGGAAAAGGTATCGCGCCGGAGCATATCGGTCGTGTATTTGACCCTTTCTTCACGACCAAGCCCGTGGGGAAAGGAACCGGCCTAGGGCTGTCGCTTTCCTACAACATCATTAAGAAGCACCGTGGTCGTATCGAAGTCAACAGCGAACTTGGTAAAGGCACGACGTTTCGTGTCTGGTTGCCAATTCATCACGCCAACGCTTAACTCGCATGGTCGCCAAGCCCACCCTCGTTCCATGAAATACGTTAAATGCAATTAAACGCCCGCCCCCCTTCGCCCCCCTCTCGGGGGGTTCTAATCGGCTCGCTGCGCTCGATTATGACGGGGCACTCCGAACTGGTTATTTCACGCTAAACCTCTGTGAGTCAATCCAATGACCCCTGATCTTCCTTCATAGCTTTCACAACCCGCTACATTGCTGTTCGTGGATGACGAACCGAACATTTTGAATGCGTTGCGCCGATTGTTCCGCCCACTGGGCTACAAGATTCATACAGCGGAAGGCGGTGCGGCAGGTTTGGCCTTGCTTGACAGCGAACCGGTGGATCTGGTGGTTTCCGATATGCGGATGCCCAACATGGATGGTGCGCAGTTTCTCGAACAGGTTCGGCAAAAATGGCCTGAGGTCATACGCATTCTGCTCACCGGGTATGCCGATGTCAGCTCCACCATTGCCGCCATCAATAAAGGCGAGATTTATCGCTATATTACAAAGCCTTGGGACGATATTGATATTGTCCTGCTGGTGAAGCACGCCCTCGAACGTCGCAATCTAGAACAGGAAAAACGTCGGCTGGAAGCACTGACGAAACACCAGAATGAGGAACTCAAGGAGCTCAATGCCACGCTGGAAGCTAGGGTTCTCACACGCACTGAAGAAGTTCGCCAGACCATGGGATTCTTGGAGGTTGCCAACAAGCAACTGAAGGAAAATTTCATCACCTCGATCAAGGTGTTCGCCAATCTGATCGAGATCAGAGAGAAGAGCCTCGCCGGTCATTCGCGGCGTGTTGCCGATTACGCACGCACACTGGCCAAACACTTACATCTACCTGATACCGAGGTGCAGGATATTTTTATTGCCGGCTTGTTACATGACATCGGCAAGATCGGTCAGCCTGACAATCTGCTCACAAAACCGTTCCCTGCATTGACTGGAACGGAACGCGGCATAGCAATACGCCACCCGGCCATTGGACAGGCGGCATTGATGGGGTTGGAGCAACTCCACGGTGCAGCCAAACTGATTCGCTTCCACCATGAGCGTTGGGACGGCATGGGGTATCCAGATGGGTTGTCTGAATTGATTATTCCGATGGGGGCACGTATTCTGGCGGTAGCCAACGATTACGACAGTGCGCAATTAGGCATTCTGCTGGGCAAACAGTTGAGTCCCAGTGCTGCGCTCGCTTACATCGCAGACGGCAGTGGTAAGCGTTACGACCCCGAGGTAGCCAAAGCGTTCGTCAGTATCATGCATGAACAGATCGGCATTTTTAGGGAGGAGGTGACCGTCAGATCATCACAACTCAAGGCAGGGAGGGTCTTGTCGCGTGATTTGATCAGCCATGATGGCGTTATGCTGTTGTCGCACGATCACGTCTTAACCGATTCCATCATTGAGCAAATACATTATTTCGAGCATTCATTCGGACACGCCCTATCCATCCAAGTTTATGCGTAGTCCGCCAGCACGCCTTTCATTTTCTGCATCGCCTTGACTTCGATCTGGCGGATACGCTCAGCGGAGACGTTATATTCCGCCGCCAGTTCATGCAATGTGGCAGCTTCCTTACCTTCTTCGATCAACCAGCGGCGACAGATGATGGTGCGGCTACGATCATCCAGCCCGGATAGGGCGGATTGCAATCCCGCATCCTGAAGTCGATCGGCCTGTTTGCGTTCCAGTTGTGCGGAAGGTTCCAGATGGACATCGGTGGCAAGATAGGCGATGGGCGCGAAATGCTCCGCCGCCTCATCGTCAGAATCGGTGGTCGGTTCCAGAGAAACATCGGCTCCCGTCAGACGGGTTTCCATCTCCACCACTTCTTCTGGCTTGACCCCCAAGGTTTTGGCAATCGCCTGAGCCTCCTGAACACTCAACGCATTAAACCCCTTCTTCAACCCACGCAAATTGAAGAAGAGCTTGCGCTGTGCTTTGGTGGTGGCGATCTTGACCAATCTCCAGTTGCGGATGACGTATTCGTGGATTTCAGCCTTGATCCAGTGCATGGCAAACGACACCAAGCGCACGCCCCGTTCCGGATCAAACCGTTTGACGGCTTTCATCAAGCCGATATTGCCTTCCTGAATCAGATCAGCGTGAGGCAAACCGTAACCCAAATACCCGCGAGCCACGGAAACGACCAGTCGCAAATGGGAAAGCACGAGCTGTCGTGCTGCATCCAAGTCTTCTTCATCCCTGAATCGACGGGCCAGCATCAACTCTTCCGCCTCGGTCAACATGGGCACACGATGAGCGGCCTGGATGTAAGCCTCCAAGCTACCCGCAGCGGAAGGAACGTGGGCAAGTGTCAGGGCATGGGTCATAACAAATTCTCCTTGGGCGCGATATGAGCAGTCTCGCAAAACGAGTGCCAATAGTGCCACAAATTCAGAGGGGTTGCTCTCGACTTTGGCAAACCACCAGCACTTCCTCAAGGTGTACCCAGAATTCCACGTCGTCTGCGGTCAGGTCCATGTTGAGTTTCTGTTCGTATTGACTGGCGGCTTCGCCTCGTTGTCTTTATGAATGAGCGATCACGCCGACGTTGTAATGTCGTGCTGGATTGCGCTGAATTTCGCGGTGCATCGTATCGGGAGCAAGATCAAGGCCATTGGGCCAAACGACAACGCCGTTTTTGAGGGTGGCTTGCGCTAGAAGTGTATTGTCGAGAAGTGGCTGGAAGACACCCGTGCAAAATGACGGGGGGATGCCAATGGTTCCGCATAAACCATCTGCAAACTGAACCATCAGTGTTCGCGAGGTGGTTAATTCAATTTTTACGACATCCCAATTCATGATAGTCATTCCATTATTTCAGAGGATTAATTGGTCTAGGCTGCTGTTTTTCCTGACAAAGATCCCAGTCAGTAAGCAGTTCTTCCTGATGCAGTTTAAAGAAAGGGTAACCACTCAGGTCCGGTCGGAACACAGATCTCCTCCCCCTTCACGGGGGAGGCCGGGAGGGGGATGGGGGGAAGAATTCCGCGTAGAACCCCATCCCCACCCCAGCCCTCCCCTTGAAGGGGAGGGAGATTGACGCCGCCCAGCCCTCCCCTTGAAGGGGAGGGAGATTGACGCCGCCCAGCCCTCCCCTTGAAGAGGAGGGAGATTGACGCCGACCTGAGTAGTTACAAGAAAGGAATGACAAAACAGCATGCTACCAAAGGCGGTATGGCTCGTCAGGTTTTTCCAAGTTCTACGGGCTATTCGCCACAATTTATTTCAGATAATCAATGGGCTGCGGACTTCAGTGATGCCCATTCAGAGCGGTTGCTCTCGACTTTGGCAAACCACCAGCACTTC
>JAUYFZ010000170.1 GCA_030689585.1 Rhodocyclaceae bacterium
GTAGTAGTTACATTCGATGTTCCCCAGTACAGAACTGGACAATACTGTTTTCCACAACTTTCCCCCTACAGTTTGCATCATAATCACGTATCTGCCTTTTTGATCGGGATCACTACCTATGCGCTTCGTCAATCTTCAAAACGATATAGCCTTTAAAAAGATATTCGGCAATGAACATTGCAAGGATGTGCCCATCGTCTTTTTGAGTTAGGTTTAGTAACTACTCAGGTCGGCATCAATCTCCTTCCCCCTTGAAGGGGAGGGCTGGGAGGGGATGGGTTTTTATGTGGGATTTGTCCACCATCCCCCTCCCGGCCTCCCCCTTGAAGGGGGAGGAGATGCGTGCCCCGATAGACCTGAGTAGTTACTAGTTTTACGATTAAACAGAGCGGTTATCTTTCGATGCACAACCTTAACAGTCTCTTTTCACCCGAAGGCCCTCTAGCTCGCGCCATTTCAGGTTATCGGGCACGTCCACAGCAAGTGGAAATGTCGGCTCGTATTCTGGAAGCCATCACCGATAACCGTGTGCTCATTGCCGAAGCAGGCACGGGCACGGGTAAAACCTTTGCTTATCTGGTTCCCGCCCTTTTATCAGGCGGCAAAGTGATCGTTTCCACGGGGACAAAAACACTCCAGGATCAGCTTTTTAATCGTGATTTGCCGACGGTGCGCGAAGCCCTGGGCGTGCCTGCTACCCTAGCGTTACTCAAGGGGCGCGCCAATTACATTTGCCCCTACCATCTGGCACGCGCTCTGGAATCCGGTCGTTTTTATTCAAAAGAAGAATCCGGTCATATTCGCGCCATTGCTCGGTTTGCCAAGAGCACCTCCAGCGGTGATAAGGCTGAACTGTCCTCTGTTCCAGAAGATTCTCATGCCTGGAGTCAGGCCACGTCGACTCGTGAAAACTGTTTGGGTTCGGAATGCCCGAACGTCAAGGGGTGCTTTGTGCTGGCGGCACGGCGCGAAGCCATGGGGGCGGATGTCATCGTGGTCAATCATCACCTCTTCTTTGCGGATGTCATGCTGCGCGATGATGGCATGGGCGAACTTTTGCCTACCTGTAACACCGTCATTTTTGACGAAGCTCACCAGTTGCCCGAAGTGGCGGGGCTGTTCTTCGGTGAATCCGTGGGCACGGCTAGGATTCTCGATCTGGCGCATGATACAAAACTAGAAGCCATCGCCAATGCCAAGGATTACACGCCGCTTCAAGATGCCTGTCGTGTGCTGGAAAAAGCAGCCAAAGACCTGCGGCTCTCCTTTAGCAGGGAGGGATTGCGAATCTCCGAAGCGCAATGGCGCGACCATGACGAAGCCCAGCGCATGTTGGTGGTGCTGGAAGGCCAACTGGCTGAATTTACGCGGCATCTGGAAAGCCAGTCGGGCCGTTCCGAGGGATTGGAAAACTGTCATCTTCGTGCTCAGGAAATCACTGCGGGCTTGAAACGCTGGCAAATCGGCTCCCACGCCACAGCGACAGAGGAAGGAGAAAGTTACGTGCATTGGGTGGAAGTGACCGCCTATGCGGTCACGCTCAACCTTACGCCGTTGTCGGTCGCCAGCCTCTTTCAGCGGCAGATGGCCGATCATCCGCGTGCGTGGATATTCACCTCGGCCACCCTAGCCGTGGGGGACGACTTTGGTCATTATCAATCCGCTCTGGGGCTGGTAGAAGCGGAAACCGGCTTGTGGGGCAGCCCGTTCGATTTTGGGCATTGCTCGTTACTTTACTGCCCCCCCAACATGCCGGACCCGAACAGTGCGTTCTATCTGGAAGCCGTTGCTGAAGCCGCGTGGCCGGTTCTCCAGGCTTCGCGGGGGCGGGCTTTTATGCTGTGCACGTCGTTACGCGCCATGCGACGCATTCACGAATTGTTCAAGGAAAAAATCGAGGCGATGGAAGACGCACCTTACGCCCTGCTACTACAGGGCGAAAGTTCAAAATCGGAACTGCTGGATCGTTTCCGGCAACTGGGCAACGCCATACTGGTCGCCAGCGTGAGTTTCTGGGAAGGGGTCGACGTGCGCGGCGAAGCCCTTTCACTGGTCATCATCGACAAACTTCCCTTTGCGCCACCGGACGATCCCGTGTTATCCGCCCGCATCGAGCACATCAAAAAGCAGGGAGGAAACCCATTTTTTGACTATCAACTGCCTCGCACGGTCATCAGCATGAAACAAGGGGCCGGTCGTCTGATTCGCGACGAAACAGATCGCGGGGTATTGATGATCTGCGACCCCAGACTCGTCGGAAAACCCTATGGTCGACGCATCTGGCAAAGTTTGCCTCCCATGCGTCGCACGAGGGAGATTAGAGAGGTTGAAGAGTTTTTTCGTTGATCATTGCAATGTCGTGACGAAATCGCACTTTAACTTGCAGTCCCTGTCCATGAGGCGCATTGTCCAATTCTATGATCGCGTGGTGCAAGCTGGCGATGCGTGCCACGATGGACAGGCCCAGTCCGCTGCCCTCTGTTTCCTGACCGGCCAGACGATGGAAACGTTCGAAGAGGTGATCTCTTTCTTCCACGGGAACACCGGGGCCGTTGTCGGTGATGGTTAGTTCAACAGGGGTCGGTTCTTCGCTGACGCGGACGGCCACATGACCGCCGACTGGTGTGTAACGGAGGGCGTTGTCGATCAGGTTGCGTAGCAGGATGCGCAACATGTCGGCATGTCCGGTGATGACGGACTCTGTGGGTGCGTCCAGTTCGAAAACAATGTTTTTAGCCAATGCGGCGGCTCCTTGATCGGCACAGACTTCGGCGACCAGTGCGCTAAAACGGACTTCCTTCATCAGAAGGCCGACATTTGAAGCGGGGTGGTCGATGCGTGCCAGGGTCAACAACTGTTCGACGAGGCGGCTGGCACGCTGACTGGCGAGAACGATTTGCTCGATGGCGTGGTCGCGCTCAAGAACGTCGCGGGCACGCAAAGCCACTTGCGCCTGAGCAGCCAATGCTGCCAGAGGGGTGCGCAATTCATGCGAGGCATCGGCGGTGAAGCGGCGTTCGTTATCAAACGCATGACTGACCCGGGAAAATAAATCATTGAGAGCTTCCACCAGCGGTTGAATTTCGGTGGGGGCCGTTTCCGGAACTAGGGGATCGAGCGAGGATGGCCCCCTGTTCTTGACCAAGTCCGCAATGTCATCTAGGGGGGCGACCCCGCGTCTTGTGGCAAACCAGACCCACAGCCCGATGATCGGCAGCCCCACGAATAGCGGCCACAACATGCTTTCAACGAGTTCCTCGGTCAGTTCTTCACGGACATGCGCGTTATCGGTCTGATGACGGATCATCCCGGCTTCCAGAAGTTCGTCGACTTCATGGTGCGTTTCGATATAGACGAAGCCAAGGGTGACGAGCCAGCCCAGCGCCACCCCCCCTAGCAAGAGCGTCAGCAGGCGACGACGCAGCGAGAACCAACGGGTCATGTTCTCACTCTCTCAATGACATATCCCACGCCGCGCATCGTCTTGATCAGCGTGTTGCCCAGTTTGCGTCGCAGATGGTGGACATGGACTTCCAGGACATTACTGTCCGGTTCTTCGCGCCAACCGTAGAGACTGGCTTCGATCTGCGCACGGCTCATCACGCGCCCCGCATGTTCAAGCAGTGTTTGTAGCACGTCGAATTCCCTCGCCGACAAATCGACCGTTTGACCTGCCTGTGTTACGCACCTCGATGCCGGGTCCAGCGTGAGCGTGCCGTGACGCAGGACGGGGAACGACCGACCGACAGCCCGGCGAGCCAATGCCCGCACTCGTGCAAATAGCTCGTCAAGGTCAATGGGTTTAACGAGATAGTCATCGGCTCCGGCATCTAGGCCGGCCACCTTGCTGGACGTATCGTCACGCGCTGTCAAAATAAGCACGGGAAGCACCTGACCGCGAAGCCGACAACGGTTGAGCAGTTCCATGCCGGTCAGTCTGGGT
>JAUYFZ010000181.1 GCA_030689585.1 Rhodocyclaceae bacterium
ACCCACTACAAGCCACATAGAGCCAACATGTTTCACGTGAAACTGATACTCCAGCAAGAAATTAGCGACAGGCCTTCAGGCCTGTCGATCAAACGTGTTTTGGAAGGGGTTTGCATCCCCTCCCAAAACGGTCGCCTGAAACCCCGCCCTTCAGGGCGGGGTCGGTTCCCACCGCCCTGAAGGGCGGGGTTTCAACCGGAGTTAGTTTTACGATGAAATTCCAAGATTCGTTCGATGTTGTTGTCGTTGGTGGTGGTCACGCGGGGGCGGAAGCGGCTTTAGCGGCTGCGCGTGCGGGGGCGAAGACGTTGTTGTTGACGCATAACGTTGAAACCTTGGGTGCGCTGTCCTGCAATCCCTCTATCGGAGGCATTGGCAAAGGTCATTTGGTCAAGGAGGTTGATGCGTTAGGCGGTGCGATGGCTGCGGCGACCGATGAGGCGGGCATTCAGTTTCGCATTCTCAATGCGTCTAAGGGTCAGGCGGTGCGTGCGACGCGTGCTCAGGTGGATCGTGCGCTTTACCGGCAGGCGATCCGGGTTCGTCTGGAAAACCAGCCTCGCCTGAAGCTCTTTCAGCAGGCGGTGGATGACCTGACCTTGACGGGCGATCGGGTGACGGGGGTTGTTACGCAATTGGGCGTTCGTTTTGAGGCGCGTTCGGTGGTTCTGACGGCGGGTACTTTCCTGAACGGGTTGGTGCACGTCGGTCTTGAAACGGCTCCGGCGGGCCGGTTTGGTGACCCGCCTTCAATTTCATTGGCGCGGCGATTGCGTGAGTTGTCCTTACCGGCGGGCCGGCTCAAGACGGGTACGCCCCCCCGGCTGGATGGGAAAACCATCGATTTTTCAGTGATGGAACGGCAACCGGGCGATACCCCCGTGCCGGTGTTTTCATTCATGGGCAATGCGGCCGTCCATCCGCCCCAGATTCCTTGCTGGATTACCCATACCAACTTACAAACGCACGACATCATTCGGGGGGGGCTTGATCGATCCCCCTTGTTTACGGGCGTTATCGCCGGCGTGGGGCCGCGTTATTGCCCTTCCATCGAAGACAAAATTCATCGGTTCGCGGGCAGGGATAGCCATCAGGTTTTTCTCGAACCGGAAGGATTGAATACGCACGAATACTATCCGCAGGGCGTGTCGACCAGCTTGCCTTTTGATGTTCAACTGGCGTTGGTGCGATCCATTCGCGGGCTGGAAAATGTTCATATCACCCGGCCCGGTTATGCCATCGAATATGATTATTTCGACCCCCGTCAATTGAAAGCTTCCCTAGAAACGCGGTCACTCCGAGGGCTTTTCTTGGCCGGTCAGATCAACGGAACGACGGGTTATGAAGAGGCTGCTGCCCAGGGGCTGTTAGCCGGGCTGAATGCAGCACGGCTCGCCCGCGAAGAAGGTCCGTGGTGTCCGCGTCGCGATCAGGCTTATCTGGGCGTGATGGTCGACGACTTGATCGTTCGGGGCGTTTCAGAGCCATACCGCATGTTTACCAGTCGTGCCGAGTATCGCCTTTCCCTGCGGGAAGACAATGCTGATCTGCGCTTGACAGAAGTGGGGCGGGAATTGGGATTGGTGGACGATGCGCGCTGGGAGGCTTTTAGTCGTAAGCGAGAAGCCATTGACCGAGAAACTGAGCGATTACGGAATACGTGGGTGCTCCCGTCTGTCCGGGAAAGCGGGGGGGGGCAGGAATGTTCGCAACGATTGCGACTGCTTGATTTGTTGAAACGACCCGAAGTGAATTATTCTGATCTGATTGAATGGTCAGAGGCAAAGCCAGAACCACTTGATTCGCAGGTGATTGAACAAGTCGAAATTCAAACCAAATATGCCGGATACATAGAGCGTCAGCGAGAAGAAGTGCAGCGGACGATGAATCAAGAAACGCTGCGTTTGCCCGATGGCCTGAATTACAACGAGGTCAGGGGGCTTTCTATTGAAGTAGGCCAGAAGCTGACACAACATCGACCGGAAACGTTGGGGCAGGCATCGAGAATCCAGGGGGTGACTCCGGCAGCGATTTCGCTGTTGCTGGTGCATTTGAAGAAACGGAAAACGACGTGAATCTGCACGAAGGCATTTTGGCGATGGGGCTTGTTTTACCGGAAGAGGCCGAAGAAAAGCTGTTGGCCTATCTTGCGCTGTTGACCAAGTGGAATCGTACTTACAACTTGACGGCGATCAGAAATGAAGCAGATGGATTGACGCACCACCTTCTGGATTCTCTGGCGGTGATGCCTTTCCTAGAGGGGACGCGCTCATTGGCTGATGTGGGGAGTGGCGCAGGATTGCCCGGGTTGCCGATTGCGATGGCACGTCCTGATGTTTGGGTGACTTCCATCGAATCTAATCAGAAGAAGGCCGCTTTTCAGCGGCAGGTAAAAATCGAGTTGGGCTTAAGCAATGTGAGCGTTCATTGTGGGCGAGTGGAATCTATGAAGGGATCATTCGACGGGGTCATCTCGCGTGCTTTTGCCAGTCTGGCCGATTTTGTTCATGATGCGGGGCATTTGAGTGATTGTTTGTTTGCCATGAAGGGAACTTGGCCCGCCGAGGAACTCGAAAAATTACCGGTTGGATGGCGGTGTTCTGAGGGGAGCGCGCTTACAATACCGGGCTTGGATGCCCAACGACATTTGCTCATTTTGAAAAAAAGCTGATATGCACATTTTCGCCATTGCGAATCAAAAAGGAGGGGTGGGTAAAACCACCACCTCCGTGAATCTGGCCGCCTCATTGGCTCTGTCGGGTCAGCGTACCTTGTTGATCGATCTTGATCCGCAAGGCAATGCCACGATGGGCAGCGGTGTGGATAAACAACGACTGTCTGCGTCCGTTTATCCCCTGCTTTTGGGGGAAGCTTCTTTATCCGAAGTGCGTTCCGTTACGTCATGTGGATACGATCTGTTACCGGCCAATCGAGATTTGGCGGGGGCAGAAGTGGAAATGGTCAGCCTTGACCGGCGCGAAAAACGCTTGAAGGAAGCACTCGCTTCGCATTTGAATGATTATGATTTTGTGCTGATCGACTGTCCTCCTTCGTTATCGCTTTTGACATTGAATGGGTTATGTGCGGCCCACGGGGTCATCATCCCGATGCAGTGTGAATACTTCGCGCTGGAAGGTTTGTCCGATCTGGTCAATACCATTAAGCGAGTGCACGCCAACCTCAATCGCGACTTGAAGATCATTGGGTTGTTGCGTGTGATGTTCGATCCGCGATCAACGCTATCGACGCAGGTATCGGCACAACTGGAACAGCATTTTGGTGACAAAGTATTTAAGACACTGGTGCCGCGCAATGTGCGCCTAGCAGAGGCCCCTAGTTACGGTCTGCCGGGGGTGCTATTTGATAAGGCGTCGAAAGGTGCGCAGGCCTACTTGGCTTTTGCTGCCGAGATGATTGAACGAGTTAAGAAGTGGGAGGCGAAGTGAGTTCACCAAAAAGAAAAGGGTTGGGACGTGGGTTGGATGCTTTGTTGGCGGCCAATGGCACGGCTGATACTCAGCGGCAAGATATGTTATCCGTGGAGTTGTTACAACCGGGCAAATATCAACCTCGAACCCGCATGGACCCGGGTTCACTTGAAGAACTGGCCGATTCCATCAGGGCGCAGGGCCTGATCCAACCGATTTCCGTGCGTCCTGTCGACGCGGATCGTTATGAAATCATTGCCGGAGAACGTCGCTGGCGTGCTGCGATGATGGCGGGCTTGACCGAAGTGCCGGTGTTGATTCGGGAAATTCCGGATGAGGCGGCTCTGGCCATGTCGCTGATTGAAAACATTCAGCGGGAAAACCTGAATCCGCTGGAAGAGGCCGCAGGTTTGCAGCGATTGATCGACGAATTTTCCATGACGCATAACCAAGCGGCAGAAGCTGTCGGGCGGTCGCGCTCGGCGGCGTCCAATTTGTTGAGGTTGTTACAGTTGGCCCAGCCGGTTCAGGACATGTTGATGATCGGCGATATTGAAATGGGTCATGCGCGCGCCCTGTTGCCGTTGTCCAAGGCAGAACAGAACCGCGTGGGCGTGCTGGTCGTTGAAAAAGGCTGGTCCGTTAGAGAGACTGAAAAACATGTCACACGCACACTGAATCCGCCCGCCCCCACGGAACGGGAGCAGGGCCGCGACCGTGATCTCCTACGCCTTGAAGAGGAATTGTCGGATAGCCTAGCCGCTTCTGTAAAAATATCCGCCAACCGCAAGGGTGCGGGATGTTTGACCATCCGTTTTGCCAGTTTGGACCAACTCGATGGATTACTCGAAAAACTTAGGAGGTAAATGCTCATGATTAGCGATCGTTATAACCCGTTGCCTCAATTGAATGTTTGTACGAAAGGTTGTTTTGTATTGGGATCGAAGGAATCGTTGACCTATATCAAGGTTGATTCTCCCGCGCTTAGTGTGATGACCGATTTATTGCAGGTGCAACCCGTTACGGTGGAGCCGGGAGACACGATCGGGCAAGCGAATCAGATTATGATCGTGCGTAGTGTGCGATTGCTTCTGGTGGTGGAAACGGGGGGCACTCGGGTCATTGGGGTTATTACTGCGCGAGATCTGCTAGGTGAGAAACCCGTGCGACTGGCCAGTCACCGAGGTATTCGTCGTGACGAGTTGATGGTGCGAGATGTTATGACGACACTCGACGCGATGGAGGCGATGGATATGGATGACGTACGTGCTTCACGTGTCGGTCATATCATCGCGACGCTTGAAAAATGCGGTCGTCAGCATGCGGTTGTTTTTGAGATGTCAGAGGATGGACGGCAGATTTTACGGGGTATTTTTTCGGCATCGCAAATTGCTCGTCAGTTGGGGGTTGACATGACGACCCATGAAGTGGCGCGTACTTTTGCTGAAATTGAAGCGGTTTTTGCTGGTGTATAAGGTGCAGTAATGTATGTATGATCTTGCGCCGGATCAAGGTTTACCCCATGAAATTCGCTGGATACTACGCACCCAGATTCAACTGGTCGCGTTATTGGGGGCGGTGGCGTGGTTTGTGGTGGATAACCTTGCGGCTGTTTCAGTTTTGATGGGAGGAGGGTGCGCCATCGTAGCCAATGGAGCGGCGGCATGGCGAGCGATGTGCAGAACGACTTCTCCTAAAAAAGCATGGCAAGCGCAAGTGCGGGGTGAATCAGTTAAAATGGTGGTCACTCTGCTGATGTTGGCGGGTGTGTTTCGTGCCATGCCGGAGGTGAAGGCGGGCGCGTTGTTCGTAGGTTATATATCGACATTTATTATTTATTGGCTGGTACTTCTTAAAAGAACATGAGTTCTGAACTGACAACGACAGGCTATATTCAACATCACCTGACCAACCTGACGGTAGGGTCCGGATTTTGGACGTGGCATCTGGATACCCTGATTGTCTCCGGGCTTCTTGGTCTGATCGTTTTTGGTGGCATGGCCCTGGTGGCCAGACGTGCGACAAGTGGCCTTCCGTCTGGGTGGCAAAACTTTATTGAAATGGCTGTCTCGCTGGTCGACAAACAGGTCAAAGACACCTATCACGGCAAGAGCGAATTGGTGACGCCCCTGGCGATCACCATTTTTATTTGGGTGTTCGTCATGAATGCCATGGATTTAATCCCGGTTGATTTTCTGCCGATCACGGCGGGGGCGGCGGGGGTGCACTATTTGAAAGTGGTACCGACCACGGACCCTAACCTGACTTTTGCAATGTCGCTCTCCGTGTTCTGCATCATGATCTGGATGAACTTCAAGGTGAAGGGTTTTGGTGGTTTTATGCACGAAGTGTTCAGTGTTCCGTTCGGACTCAAACTGGCACCGATTAATTTTCTGTTTCGGGTGATCGAGGATATCGCCAAGCCGATTTCATTGGCCTTGCGGCTTTTCGGCAATATGTATGCTGGGGAGATGGTATTTATCCTGATTGCGCTTTTAGGGGTTTGGCAACTGCCGTTGGCTTTGCCTTGGGCCTTGTTTCACATTCTGATTATTACGTTGCAGGCGTTTGTTTTTATGATGCTGACCGTTGTTTATATGTCAATGGCATCAGAGTCGCATTAAATTCATTACTTTTACAGGAGACTTTCAATGGAACTAGCCCTCGTTCTTTCTAATACGGCCATCGCCGTGGCCATTTTGATTGGTTGCGGTGCCTTGGGAACTGCCATCGGTTTTGGTATTCTCGGCGGTCGCTTCCTAGAGGGGGCTGCGCGCCAGCCGGAAATGATTCCTACCCTGCAAGTGAAGATGTTCATCGTTGCAGGTTTGCTAGATGCCGTGACCATGATCGGTGTGGGTATTGCGTTGTTCATGCTTTTTGCCAATCCTTTCATCGCACTCGTCAAAGCATAAGCCGAGGCGCATCGTGAATATCAATGCCACTTTAATCGGCCAGGCGATCTGGTTTGCCGTCTTCATCTGGATCACGATGAAGTTTGTGTGGCCGCCGTTACAAAAAGCGATGGCCGACCGGCAGCAACAAATCGCCGATGGATTGGCCGCAGGTGAACGCGGTCAGCAAAATCTGGAACTGGCGGCTCGTCGTTCTGCAGAAACTTTGCGGGAAGCCAAGGAAAAATCAGCGGAGGTCGTCGCCCAGGCAGAACGTCGCGGTCAACACCTTATCGAAGAAGCCAAGATTGCAGCACGGGTGGAAGCCGACAAGGTAGTCGCGGGTGCCAAGGCAGAGATCGAACAGGAAGTCCAGAAGGCACGGCAAGTGCTGCGTGATCGTGTGGCGGAACTTGCGGTGGCGGGGGCCGAAAAGATTTTACGTCGCGAAGTTGATGCGTCAGTCCATGCAGACATGCTGACAACCTTGAAGCAGGAACTCTGATCAATGGCCGAAATTGCCACTCTTGCCAGACCCTATGCGGAAGCGGCGCATCGTGTTGCGAAGGAACAGCATGTGCTGGAAAGCTGGTCCACTCTGCTCGGTTGCATGGCGAACATGGCGATAGAAGCGGCTGAGTTGATTGGACACCCAAATGTCAGTGACGCTGAAATTGAGCGTCTGTTTGTAAGTGCTTGCTCCGACATGGAGGTTGAAGGTCGCAATCTTCTGCGGTTGTTGATCGACAACGATCGCCTGATGTGTTTGCCTGAAATTGTCCGGCAGTTTGAGGCGTTGAAGCGGAAAGATTCCGGTGTTAAGGAAGCGACGCTTTATTCTGCTTTTCCGTTGGGGGAGTCTCAAGTGAACTCACTTCAGGGACTGCTTGAAAACCGTTTTGCAACACCGCTCAAGGTGTCGGTGAAGGTGAATCCAGAATTGATTGGTGGTATCTGTGCGGTGGTCGGCGACCAGGTCTTGGATACGTCGGTTCGCGGAAAACTCGATGCCATGCGTGCAGCTCTTAACAGCCTATGACCAACTATCGCAACTCGCTATTAAAGGAACATCTGGCCCGTTGGGCATAGGCTGTTCCATATTCATAATCAGGAGAAATTCCATGCAGTTGAATCCCTCAGAAATCAGCGAGCTTATCAAGACAAAAATCCAGAACCTACCAGGAGCCGGGCAGGTGCGTACCCAGGGGACGGTGGTTTCCGTCACCGATGGTATTTGCCGGATTCATGGGTTGGCCGATGTGATGCAAGGTGAAATGCTGGAGTTTCCCGGTAATACATTCGGAATGGCACTCAATTTGGAGCGCGACTCCGTGGGGGCTGTGGTGTTGGGGGACTACGAACACATCACGGAAGGCGATATCGTTAAAACAACCGGACGCATTCTCGAAGTGCCCGTGGGGCCGGAGTTGATCGGGCGGGTAGTCAATTCACTGGGGCAGCCCATTGATGGCAAAGGGCCGGTTAACGCGAAAGAAACCGACAAGATCGAAAAAGTGGCTCCCGGGGTCATCTGGCGGAAATCCGTTTCCCAGCCGGTGCAAACGGGATTGAAGTCCATTGATGCCATGGTGCCGGTGGGGCGTGGTCAACGAGAATTGATTATTGGCGACCGGCAGACCGGTAAAACGGCGGTGGCGATTGATGCCATCATCAACCAGAAGGGTAAGGATCTGATCTGTATTTATGTCGCGATTGGTCAAAAAGCATCATCGGTCATGAACGTCGTGCGCAAGCTCGAAGAATTTGGTGCGATGGAATACACCATTGTGGTCGCGGCCTCCGCGTCCGAATCGGCAGCCATGCAGTTTATTGCGCCGTATTCCGGCTGCACCATGGGGGAATACTTCCGCGACCGGGGTCAGGATGCCCTGATTATTTACGATGACTTGACCAAGCAGGCTTGGGCGTATCGCCAGATTTCCTTGTTATTGCGCCGTCCGCCGGGCCGAGAGGCTTATCCGGGTGATGTGTTCTATCTCCACTCGCGTCTGCTTGAACGGGCCGCTCGTGTTTCCGAAGCGTGGGTTGAAAAGTTTACAAAAGGAGCCGTGAAGGGCAAAACGGGTTCCTTGACCGCATTGCCCGTGATTGAAACCCAGGCAGGGGACGTTTCTGCCTTCGTGCCGACCAACGTGATTTCCATTACGGACGGACAGATATTTCTGGAAACGGACTTATTCAACGCCGGTATTCGTCCCGCCATTAATGCGGGTATTTCGGTATCGCGGGTCGGGGGAGCTGCGCAAACCAAGGCCATCAAGAAACTGGGGGGCGGGGTGCGTCTGGCTCTAGCCCAGTTCAGGGAACTGGCGGCGTTTGCACAGTTTGCTTCGGATTTGGACGAAGCCACCCGAAAACAGTTGGAACGGGGTCGTCGTGTGACGGAGCTGATGAAGCAGGCGCAATATTCCCCGATGTCGGTAGCCGAAATGGCGGTTTCCCTGTTCGCCATGAACCAAGGTTACATGGATGACATTGACGTAGGAAAACTGCTCGCTTTTGAAGCAGAATTGCACAAGACGATGAAAACGAAGCACGGTGCGCTGATGGATAAAATTGATTCCAGCGGCGATTTGGACAAGGAAAGCGAAGCACAATTGACGGCGGCAGTGAGCGCGTTCAAGAAGGACTTCTAAAACATGGCCAGCGGGAAGGAAATTCGGACCAAGATCAAATCGGTCCAGAATACCAAAAAGATCACCAAGGCCATGGAAATGGTGGCCGCGTCCAAGATGCGCCGTGCGCAGGAGAGGATGCGTGCCGCTCGTCCGTATACCGAGAAAATACGTCGTCTAGCGGCGCACCTAGCCGCCGCGAATCTTTCTGACTACCGTCATCCTTTTTTAGCCAGACCCTCTACAACCACAACACCGGGAGCGACCGGAGGCATGGGGTTGATTCTCGTGACGACAGACAAGGGTTTGTGCGGAGGGTTGAACACCAACATCTTACGCATCGTCTTGAACGAAATGCGTCAATGGGAATCAAGGGGAGCGAAGGATATTCGGGTTTCCTGCATGGGTGGCAAGGGGCTGGGTTTCATGCAGCGCATGGGAGCCAATGTCATTTCCAATGCAACCCATTTGGGCGATACGCCCCACTTGGACGCATTGATTGGCCCGATCAAATTGATGATTGACGCTTTTCAGGCCGGTGAGCTGGATGCGGTTTACATTGCTTATACGCGCTTTGTGAATACCATGAAGCAAGAGTCTGTGTTTGAACAGTTGTTGCCCTTGACGAGCGATCGTCTCGGTACGCCCGACGGTCACTGGGATTATCTCTATGAACCTGAAGCCAAGGTGGTGATTGATGATTTGTTACGGCGATATGTAGAAGCATTGATTTATCAGTCGGTGGCCGAGAACATGGCTTCTGAACAATCGGCACGCATGGTAGCGATGAAATCGGCCACGGATAACGCAGGGACGGTCATCAAAGAACTGCAACTGATCTATAACAAAGCGCGTCAGGCTTCGATCACCAAGGAAATTTCTGAAATTGTCGGCGGCGCAGCCGCCATTGCGGGATAGCGAGGGAATCACATTATGAATCAAGGAAACATCGTTCAATGTATCGGTGCAGTGGTGGATATCCAGTTCCCCCGCGAGGCCATGCCAAAAGTTTTTGACGCGCTCATCCTCGATGAAGCCGCCGGCGGCATGGCGGAGGAGGGACTTACTTTCGAGGTGCAACAACAGTTGGGCGATGGCATTGTTCGAACCATCGCCATGGGTTCTTCCGACGGATTGCGTCGAGGCATGAAAGTTCGCGGCACGGGAGCGGGCATCATGGTGCCGGTAGGTCACGCCACACTGGGGCGCATCATGGATGTGCTGGGTCGTCCGATTGATGAGGCAGGGCCTATTGCCACAGAGGTGCGCCGCGCCATTCATCAAAAAGCTCCAAAATTTGACGAACTCTCTCCGGCCACGGAACTGCTCGAAACTGGTATCAAAGTGATCGATCTGATTTGCCCGTTTGCCAAGGGCGGTAAAGTGGGGTTGTTTGGCGGTGCGGGAGTCGGCAAGACGGTGAACATGATGGAACTCATCAACAACATCGCCAAGCAACACGCGGGACTTTCGGTGTTTGCGGGGGTGGGTGAGCGTACGCGGGAAGGGAATGACTTTTATCACGAGATGAAAGACTCCAACGTGCTCGACAAAGTCGGCATGGTGTTCGGCCAGATGAACGAACCGCCGGGCAACCGTCTGCGGGTGGCTCTGACGGGGCTGACCATGGCGGAAGCTTTCCGCGATGAAGGGCGCGACATTCTGTTCTTCGTTGACAACATTTATCGTTATACCCTAGCGGGGACTGAAGTATCCGCGCTTCTGGGCCGGATGCCTTCCGCAGTGGGTTATCAACCGACGCTGGCCGATGAAATGGGCCGTCTTCAGGAGCGGATTACTTCGACCAAGGTGGGTTCGATCACGTCGATTCAAGCGGTTTATGTGCCCGCAGACGATTTGACCGACCCCAGTCCGGCCACCACTTTCGGGCATTTGGATGCCACCGTCGTGCTATCGCGTGACATTGCCTCCTTGGGTATTTATCCGGCGGTGGACCCGTTGGATTCCAACTCGCGCCAGGTTGACCCGAACGTGATCGGTGAAGAGCATTACGCCACGACCCGCAAGGTTCAGGCCACGCTTCAGCGTTACAAGGAACTGCGCGACATCATCGCCATTCTAGGGATGGACGAGCTGGCCCCCGAAGACAAACTGACGGTTTCCCGTGCGCGCAAGATTCAGCGATTCCTTTCGCAGCCCTTCTTTGTAGCGGAAGTGTTTACGGGTTCCTCCGGCAAATACGTGACGTTGAAAGAAACGATCAAGGGTTTCAACATGATCGTCAATGGAGAATGCGATGCCCTGCCCGAACAGGCTTTTTACATGGTGGGCGGCATCGAAGAAGCCTTCGAGAAAGCAAAGACGTTGCAATAGATTGTAGAAATGGGTGGGATATGCCTGAAATTAGTCGATTTTTTGGAATTGTCATTGCGATGTTCCATGATGAACATAACCCACCTCATTTTCATGTTCGTTACAACGAGTATCAAGCGGAGATACATATTCAGACGTTGTCGTTGTTAGCAGGTAAATTACCTCCGCGAGTATTGGGATTGGTGATGGAGTGGGCCAGCATTCATCAAGAAGAGTTGTTGATGGATTGGGAGTTGGCTAGAAAACGAACGGAATTAAAACGAATTATCCCGTTGGAATAGATCATGTTTTTAATTGATGTAACGCAAGTGTGTCCCTTAGAAAACCGAAAGTTGGAATTGACTTTCGCAGATGGCGTGCATGCGGTTGTCGATATGAATCATGTGATTACAAGCTATACGGGGATTTTTGCTGCATTGACGGATGATGACTATTTTAGACAGGTGCGAGTGGCATCAGAACTAGGTACTGTTGTTTGGCCTAATGGAGCGGATATATGTCCAGATGTTTTGTATTCTTTTGCATCGGGCAAACCCATCATCATCAATGGCGAGCGAATGCTCAACTGAAGTAAAGGACATTTGCAATTATGGCACTGACTGTTCACGTCGATGTGGTCAGCGCGGAGGAGTCGATCTTCTCCGGCTTGGCTGAGTTTGTGGTTCTTCCGGGTGAATCGGGTGAATTAGGTATATTCCCTGGGCATATGCCCTTGATGACCCGTATCAAACCGGGGGCCGTGCGTATCAAGCGTCAGGGGGTGGAGCAAGAAGAACTGATCTTTGTCGCGGGCGGTATTCTCGAAGTGCAACCGGGATTAATTACCGTGTTGGCCGATACGGCCATTCGGGGGCGAGACCTTGATGAAGCCAAGGCACTGGATGCCAAGAAAAAAGCCGAAGAAGCCATGACCAATCGTGAGGCCGCCTTTGACTATGCGCGTGCCCAGTCCGAGCTGATCGAGGCCGTGGCACAGTTGGCCGCATTAGAGCGATTGCGTCGTCAGGTTCACTAAAACTCTTTCATTGAGCGACAAGAAAAAACT
>JAUYFZ010000184.1 GCA_030689585.1 Rhodocyclaceae bacterium
GATATAGCCCGTTACGATTTCCCGTGCAGCCGGGTTGGTAATCTGATCAGGGCCAGCATGATCCTTCTTCTCGTAACCCACGGCCATGCTGACGAGAATGGTGGCAACCACGGTAATCAATACACTGGGTTTGGACAATACGGCAATTTTCTTCAATCCCAGCATAAGAACAAGGGCCAGAACAGACATGGCGAGTGTGGGCAAATGAGTCTGCGGCAGGTACGTCATCATTTCCCAGATGTCTTTAAGGAAGGAATCGCTCCGTCCCTTGGGGATGCCCAGCAGCATGTCGAGCTGAGATAAGGCAATGATGATGGCCGCCGCATTGATAAAGCCGAGGATGACGGGATGGGAGACGAAGTTGACAATGGTGCCCAGTTTGAACGCACCCATGCTGAACTGGATGAAGCCGACAATCAGCGTGAGCAAAAGAGCTAACCCGATGTAATCATCCGTAAAAGGCACCGCCAGCGGCGTGATGGCGGCGGCGGTCATCAGGGAGACGATAGCGACTGGCCCTGACAATAATTGCCGCGAAGACCCCCATAGGGCACCCAGAATGGCCGGGATGAAGGCGGTATAGAGGCCAAAATAAATCGGCAATCCAGAAAGTTGCGCGTAGGCCATCGCCTTGGGCACCAACACCAAGGCACCGATAATGCCTGCCATGAGATCGCTCCGAAAGATGACGGAACTCATTGGGAACCAAGACAGGAAGGGGAAAGCACGCAGAAGAAGCGGATTTGTTGACATGGGAATTCCTGATGGATGAAGGAAATGATGCAAGTTACAATAGGAGCATTGCAAAGCGCATCATTTTATCCTTTTCGAGAAAGAAAAAATCCATGATTCGTAAAAACCCCGGCGGTGATTTGCCCGTCATCCATGAATCGGCCTATGTAGATGCGACCGCCATCATTTGCGGCAAAGTCATTATTGGTGAAAATGTTTTCGTCGGGCCTTATGCGGTGATCCGTGCCGACGAAACAAAACCGGATGGCACCATGGATCCCATCGTTATCGGTGCTCATTCGAACATTCAAGACGGCGTGATCATCCATTCGAAGGCGGGCGGGCGGGTAATGATCGGCGAACACACGTCGATCGCCCATCGCTCCATCGTCCACGGCCCTTGCGAGGTGGGGAGTCATGTCTTCGTCGGCTTCAATTCGGTATTGTTCGACTGCACCGTCGGCGACCGCGCTGTCGTGCGCCACAACTCGGTCGTCGAAGGCTGTCATCTCCCCGCAAACTTTTACGTACCCTCTACCAGCGACATCCATTCGGATGCAGATCTTGCCCACATCGAGCAAGTACCCTCCCACGTATCGGATTTCTCCGAATCAGTTGCTCAAGCCAATAACGATCTGGTCAAGGGTTATAAAAGGTTGCAAAACGAGTTTTAATCAAGTGCCCTATTAGCGTGGAACACATTCCCCATCCCCCTCCCGGCCTCCCCCTTGAAGGGGGAGGAGCATCTACTCCATCTCCAGTTGATATCGCTTCAGTTTTCGCCATAGCGACACCCGGTCGATGCCCAGTATCTGCGCGGCGAGGGTCTGGTTACCTGCGGCTTCTTGGAGCACCCAACGGATGTAATCGCGCTCCTGCTCTTCCAGCGAGGGGAGTCGGCCTTCCTTCTTTCGGAAGGTGCGAATGGCGAGATCGCGCAGATCGTCGGGCAGACTGGCGGCTTCGATGCTGTTGCCGGTGGCAATGGCGATGCCGCGCTCAATAATGTTCTCCAGTTCGCGCACGTTGCCAGGGAAATCATAGGTCTTAAGAATCTGCAGGGTCTCGGCGGAAATTTCGGTCACGTTTTTGCCCATGCGTGCGGCGCATTTTTTGAGAAAATGATAGGCCAGAAGCGGTACATCCTCTTTGCGTCTGGCTAGCGACGGGATATGAAGATTCACCACGTTGAGACGAAAATAAAGATCCTGACGAAACTCACCCGTTTTCACCATATCAAGCACGTTTCGGTTAGTGGCAGCGACAAAACGCACATCGACCTTCACGGGAGTGGTGGCCCCCAACGGCAGTACTTCTCGTTCCTGAATCACGCGCAGCAGTTTCACCTGCATCGAGGGTGACATTTCGGTGATTTCGTCGAGAAACAACGTTCCGCCGTTCGCCGTGACAAGCAGGCCCTTCTTCTCACCGACCGCCCCTGTAAAAGCACCTTTGGCATGTCCAAATAGCTCGTTGCCGAGCAGTTCCTCATTAAACGCACCGCAATTGATGGCTAAAAAAGGTCCCGGATTTTCCACACTACCGCGCTTGCTCTGATGATGCAGGTAGTGGGCGAACAGCTCCTTGCCGGTCCCTGATTCGCCAGTGATAAGCACATTGCAATCGGTAGGGGCGATTTGACGTGCCATGTCGAGCAGACGTTGCATTTCATCGTCCTGGGTGATGATGCGCACTTTGCCCTGATAGTTTTCCACCTGTTCACGAAGAGACTGATTCTCGCGGCGCAGGCGGACTTTCTCCATCGCTTCGGCCACCACCTTGCGCACTTCATCAAGACGAAAAGGCTTGGCGATGTAATAGAAAGCTCCATGTTTCATGGCCTCCACGGCTGATTCCAGCGTCGCATAACCGGTAATGAGAATGACTTCTGTATCAGGATGACTGTCGCGACACTTTTGCAGCACCTGCAACCCGTCGACCTTTTCCATACGTAGATCAGTCAACACCACGTCGAAGGGCTGTTTCGAAAGAAAGGCCAGCGCGTTGGCACCGCTCTGGGTGGAGGTCACTTCGTAACCCTCCTTCTTCATCACATGGTCGAGATTCCGAACAGCGACCTTTTCGTCGTCGACAATTAAAAGTTTTCCTTTGCTCATGCTTTCTCCAACGGCAGACGGACGAAAAATGCCGTCCCCTGGCCTGGGTTGCTTTCCACGGCAATGCAGCCACCGTGCTCCTCGACAATTTCAAATACGATGAACAATCCCAGCCCCAAGCCATGTCCTACTTCCTTGGTGGTAAAGAAGGGATCGAAAATGCGGGGCAGGATGTTTACCGGAATGCCGTGACCATTGTCACGAACTTCGATTTCCACGGCCTCACCCCGACCAGAGCACTGTCCAAAGATCATGGCAAGTTCTGAACCGGGTTGCAGGGACGCATTTAGACGACGTGCACTGATGCTGACCTCGCCGGCTCCCCCCACGGCTTCAACCGCATTGCCAATCAGATTGAAGAACATCTGCTGAAGCCGTTGTTTATCACCGACGACGGTCAAATCATCGGCTATTTGACGAACGACATGAACACGGGCAGGAACCTGCCCTTTGACAAGGCGCAGCGTTTCTTCCAGTAGGGGGGCCAACGGTAAGGTTTCCTTACGAAACTCTCGGTGGTGGGCGTAGTCGAGCAAGGATCGAACAATTCGACGTGCACGCCAAGTTTCATCGTCAATCTGGCCGATCAACTCCTTTTGGAAGGCCGCTCCATCCAAGTTGATTTCCTCGGCAAGAATTTCGCAGGAAGTAGATATGTTCGAGAGCGGGTTGTTGAGTTCGTGGGCAACCCCTGAAAGTAACGTACCCAGTGCCGCCAGTTTTTCCGAACGCACCAGTTGTCCCTGGCGTAACTCCATCTCGCGAAGCGCACGGTTGAACGTTCCGATGAGTCGCTGACCAATCACAATCACCAATACAACGACCGAGAGAACAGAAGCGATCAGCATCTGTCGATGGCGATCCAGCAAGGCTTGAAGTGCCTTGCGCTCGGCCCGCGCAAGTTCTTCAGCGATGGTGACAATTTCTTTGCCCGACTGGCGAATACGTGCCTCAAAGAGTTCATGGGGTTCAGCCGTGCGGGCATATTCATCCATGAGCGTGGCGTATCGTTCCAGATTGTGCGTTAGGTGGTCGATACGTGCCAAAGGAAAGATCGCCTCGAACGCACTGAACTCCTTCTGCAACAACGATCGTGCCAAGCCGACATACGAACGGTTTTCCACCAGATCAGCTTCCTGTCGGTACAAAAAGTAATTTTTCTCGAAACGACGAATTTCCAAGGAAAAGCCGAAAAACTCGCTAATACGTTCCCCCGCCATGATTTTCTCTTCAAGCACGCGCAACTCCAGAAAGGAGAGCACCGACAGTCCCACGACAAGAATCGCGATGGCGGCGTAACCGAAGGTGATTTTCTGGCGTAGTGAGTGCATCAACCCAAAAATTCGAGCAAGTCGCCTCGACGAAAATTGCATTATGCAACATATGACCGTGATGACGCAACAACTGCAACACCCCGTTAAATCCTGTGGAATCACCGGTTTGCGCAATGCGATGTTGCATATCGCAACATTTTGTACGCAGATGCTTATTGCATTCCAGCAGTAATCCTTGCATGTATTCAAAGGGTTGCAACAAGCTATCGGGCTGGCATAGAACTTGCAATGATTCCAACCTATCTGTATTCCATGGAAATGAATCATCACAATGTCTGAACGCAAAATACTGCTCGCTGTCCGTGAAGGCCATGTTGATTCGCGCCTTCTGGTTTCCGCTCGCAGTCTTTGCCAGAGGATGGACGCTGATCTGGATGTTCTTTTGCTCGCCACAGGCGAAAACATGCCTTCCGAATTGGAATCTTTCATCAAAACCCTTCGAGATGAAGGCGTGGCCTACACGCTGTCCCGAAATCCCCTGCTACGCCGACGCGACATCGTTCAATACGCCAATACCCATGAATGCATCGCCACTGTCGTCATCGACTCGCTGGAAGGATGGGAAACCGTCGCTGCTGATCGGGCCTCTGATCCGTGGTCGAAACTCGCTTGCCCACTGGTCACGGCTGCACCTAAAACCACAGAAAACCAATCGTCATGAATACCTTCGTTCGATCCATGTTGCCTTTCCTCCGCTGGTTTCCCCTGCGGGCTGACACTCTGCGGGCCGATTTCATCGCAGGGTTAACCGTGGCCCTCGTGTTGGTTCCACAATCCATGGCCTACGCCCAGCTCGCTGGCTTGCCCGCCTACTACGGTCTTTATGCTGCTTTTCTGCCGGTGATGGTGGCCGCTCTCTGGGGATCGTCGAATCAGCTCGGCACCGGTCCGGTGGCGGTGGTTTCGTTATTAACCGCCTCTTCGCTGGCTCCCTTTGCGGAAATTGGGTCGGAACAGTTCGTCGCACTGGCCATCATGTTGGCACTGTTAGTCGGTATGGTTCAGTTGACACTGGGCGTATTCAAGCTGGGCGTGGTGGTGAATTTCCTTTCACATCCGGTCATCGTCGGATTTACCAATGCAGCGGCAATGATCATCGGCCTCTCGCAGGTTAACAAGTTGATCGGCGTGCCGATGGGTCGTTCCGAACATTTCATTCAAGATATTTGGGGAGTCGCGCAGCAAATCGGTGAGACCCATCTGCCTACCTTGGCGATGGGCATAACAGGCATTGCAATCATCTGGGGCATCCGGCGATTCGCCCCAAAACTACCGGGCGTGTTGATCGCCGTTACTTTCACTACCACTGTTTCGTGGGCTATCGGATTCGTCACAGAATTAGGCGGTCAGGTCGTCGGCCAGGTGCCAGAAGGGTTGCCTTCGTTCAGTCTGCCGTCCATCAATATCGAGTTGATCGGCACATTGCTAACTTCCGCCATTGTTATCTCGCTCGTCGGCTTCATGGAGGCCATCTCCATCGCCAAGGCCATCGCCGCCAAAACTAAGGAGAAGGTTGATCCGAACCAAGAGTTGATCGGGCAGGGGCTGTCTAACATCATCGGCAGCTTCACCCACGCTTTTCCCGTTTCCGGCTCATTTTCCCGCTCGGCAGTCAACATCAACGCGGGGGCAAAAACCGGCATGTCTTCAGTATTTACGGGGATCTTCGTGCTGCTCACGCTGTTGCTGCTCACCCCCTTGCTCTATCACCTGCCGCAGGCCGTGCTGGCTGCGGTCATCATCATGGCCGTGATCGGCCTTATCAACTTCAAAGCTGTAGCACACGCTTGGCATGCCAACCGTCACGATGGCATCGCCTCAGTGGTCACGTTCATTGCCACACTTGCCGCTGCTCCCCATCTCGATAAGGGCATCATGGTCGGCGCGATTTTGGCGATCGTCCTCTACCTTTATCGAACGATGACTCCGCGTGTCGCCATTCTCGGACGTTTCCACGACGGAACCCTACGCGATGCGAAAGTGCACAGCCTGCCCGCCTCCGATGTCGTCACCGCCGTGCGTTTCGATGGACGACTCTATTTCGCCAACGTTTCCTACTTTGAGGATGCCATTCTCGAAGCAGTCGCCAGTAATCCAGAAGCTCCCTATCTCTTGGTCGTCGGCGATGCCATCAACGAGGTGGATGCGTCCGGTGAAGAGGTCATCCATCACCTAGTCGAACGCCTGAACAGCATCGGCGTGGTCATGCTGTTCTCCGGGCTGAAAAAACAGGTGCTCGATGTCATGCACGCCACCGGGTTGCACAGCATTATTGGTGAACGGCGGTTTTTTCCCACCGCCGAACTGGCTTTGACCATGATTCATGATCGTGCCGAAAACCGCGATGATGACGATGCCCTAAAGCCCCTGGCAGACTGATGGGATCCAACGCCATGTTCAATCTGTTGTCCGTTGATTATCTGCTCATCGCCATGGGGTGCTGGCTGTGCCTTGGTGTTGCAGGGCTTTTCCTGTCTCGACGAGTGATTGCACGCGGACTGTTTGCGCTGGGCGCATTGACAGGACTGCTGGTCAGCCTCGTCGCCCTAAGTTTTTTGGGGAATGAACCTGAAACGGCTGTGCTCGTCATTGGCCTACCCAATCTGCCCTTCCATCTGCGTCTGGACAACCTGTCGGCCGTCTTTGTCTTGTTGCTGGGCATCGGCAGCACCGGCATCTCTCTATATGCCTCCGGACAATTTGGCAAGGGCGATACGG
>JAUYFZ010000186.1 GCA_030689585.1 Rhodocyclaceae bacterium
GTTCCACCACAGATGATCGAATTTGATCACAATACCCTTTATCAATCCCTTCGCAAGGAGGCTTTTCATGCCTCCGTCATCAACATGGACATCGACGGCACTCAATCGATGTGCTTGCTGCGTGATGTGCAGATGCACGCCTATAAGCTGCTGATTAAGCACGTCGATTTTCAGCGTATCGATGCCGACCATGTGATTCACCAGAAGGTGCCTCTCCACTTCATCAATGCCGAGAGTGCACCAGGCATCAAGTTGCAGGGCGGCATGGTGCAGCACGTCTTTACAGAGATCGACATTAAGTGTTTGCCAAAGGACCTACCCGAATTCATCGTGGTTGATCTCAAGGCGTTGAATGCGGGAGACTCAATCCACCTTTCACAGCTTATGCTGCCGACGGGTGTTGAGGTGGTGCATCACGGCGAAGGTGATCCTGTGGTTGCTGGCGTTGTCATCCGTGGGGGGGGTTCCCTGTCTGATGAGGCTGTTGTGGCCGAAGGGGCTGGCGAAACACCGGCTGTCGCTGGCAAGAAACCGGCTGCAGCGCCTGTGAAGAAGGTTGAGAAGAAGGGCGACAAGAGATGATGGGCGCTGTGATGCGTGAGTGGGCTATTTAGTGCCTCTCAAGCTTATCGTCGGCCTTGGCAATCCGGGGGGCGACTACTCCAAAACCCGGCATAACGCCGGGTTTTGGTTTTGTGAACGTCTATCTGCCAGGTTGGGTGTGGGCTTCTCGAACGAAGCGCGTTTCCATGGCCGTCTCGCACATGCGCGGGATGCCCGCCTCTGGTTGCTGATGCCGCAGGTCTTCATGAATCGTTCCGGCATGTCGGTTGGCGCCTTGGCCCGCTTTCACCGCATCGAACCTGCCGAGATACTGGTCGTTCATGATGAACTGGATATTCCGCCCGGGCAGTTGCGCCTGAAGTTCGGTGGCGGCTTGGGCGGGCACAATGGCCTCAAGGATATTTCTGCACATCTCGGTACTCAGGATTACTGGCGGCTACGTATTGGTATCGGTCATCCAGGTGATCGCAATGAAGTCGTGAATTACGTTTTGAAGCCGCCGCGCCGGGAAGAATCGGGTGAGATTGAAGCGGCGCTTGAACGTGCACTCGAACTGTGGCCGTTGATTGAACAAGCGGATTGGAACGCTGCGATGCAGCGGGCCAATGTGCGGCCGGCCACCCCGAAATCTAGCAAGGAAGCTCCAGCATGAGTCTGAAATGCGGCATCGTCGGTTTGCCCAACGTCGGTAAATCCACTCTGTTCAATGCGTTGACCAAAGCGGGTATTGCGGCTGAAAACTATCCCTTCTGCACGATCGAGCCCAATGTCGGCATCGTCGAGGTGCCGGATCCTCGCATGGTGCAGCTCTCCGCTATCGTCAAGCCGCAAAGGGTGGTGCCGGCCATCGTCGAGTTCGTCGATATTGCAGGTTTGGTCGCGGGTGCGAGCAAGGGTGAAGGGCTGGGTAATCAGTTCCTGGCGAATATTCGGGAGACGGATGCCATCGTCAACGTAGTGCGTTGTTTTGAAGACGAAAACGTCATTCACGTGGCCGGTCGAATCGACCCGTTATCGGATATCGAGGTGATTATTACCGAGCTTGCGCTGGCTGATTTGGCGACCGTCGAGAAAGCGCACCATCGCGACAGCAAGAAGTCGCGTGCCGGTGACAAGGAGGCGATCAAGCTCCTCGCGATTTATGACAAGCTGCTGCCGCATCTGAATGAGGCGAAGCCGGCGCGCAGTTTGGGGCTGAGCGAGGAAGAAAAAGAGTTGCTCGCACCGCTTTGCCTGATGACGATCAAACCCGCCATGTATGTCGCGAATGTGGCTGAGGATGGATTTGAAAATAACCCGCACCTGGATCGTCTGAACACGCTTGCGGCAGCGGAAGGCGCGCCTGTCGTTGCCGTGTGTGCAGCGATCGAAGCGGAAATCGCCAATCTCGACGAGGCGGACAGGGTGGAGTTTCTGGAGTCGATGGGGCTGCATGAGCCGGGTCTGGATCGCTTGATCCGCGCTGGCTACGAATTGCTCGGATTGCAAACCTACTTCACGGCCGGTGTAAAAGAAGTGCGTGCCTGGACCATCCACAAAGGTGACACTGCACCTCAAGCCGCTGGCGTGATCCATACCGACTTCGAGCGGGGATTTATTCGCGCCCAGACCATCGCATTCGATGACTTCATCGCCTATGGCGGGGAGCAAGGGGCGAAAGAGGCGGGAAAGATGCGTTCTGAAGGCAAGGAATACATCGTCAAAGATGGTGACGTGCTGAATTTCCTGTTCAATGTCTGATTGACAATAAATTTGGCGGCAATGATAATGCCGCGCTTTCCCGGTGGGGTTCCCGAGCGGTCAAAGGGATCAGACTGTAAATCTGACGGCTCTGCCTTCGAAGGTTCGAATCCTTCCCCCACCACCAGTTTCAGCCGCGCCAGGTCTGCTAGCGCAGTGGAGCGAGCGGCCTGATGCGGGTGTAGTTCAATGGTAGAACCTCAGCCTTCCAAGCTGATGGCGCGGGTTCGATTCCCGCCACCCGCTCCAGTTTGGCGGTAAGTGATTTATAGATTTGCCCATGTGGCTCAGAGGTAGAGCACTCCCTTGGTAAGGGAGAGGTCGACAGTTCGATTCTGTCCATGGGCACCAGATTTTTGAATGTTTGTATTAACTGTTTGGTTAGGGGAAATGCGATGGCCAAGGAAAAATTCGAGCGTACGAAGCCGCACGTGAACGTCGGGACGATTGGACACGTGGACCATGGCAAGACGACGCTGACAGCAGCGATCACCACGATTTTGTGCAAGAAATTTGGTGGCTCGGCGAAGGGTTAT
>JAUYFZ010000189.1 GCA_030689585.1 Rhodocyclaceae bacterium
CTCCCCCTTGAAGGGGGAGGAGCTTCTGCCTTCGACTTATGGGTAATGGAATGCCTTTAAGGGTAGGGAGATTGTTGCTGCCCTCCACTTGAAGGGGAGGGAGGCCGCAACAACCGCTTCGATTACCCGCTACAAACCACATAGAGCCAACATGATTCATTACCTTTCTGTGCGTTCATTACGTTACAAACAGACTACCACAAGTAAGGAATGCCACCCACACCCACTGTCCACGTTCAACCATACTGACGGCACGTTCGATATCTGTTGCTTGTGGTGCATTGCCTACCCCTAACGTGGGCCGTTCTTCTATGCGTCCGTGATACATCGCCGTTCCTCCCAGACGCACGCCCAGTGCACCGGCGCCCGCTGCCATCACCGGCCCGGCATTGGGGGATTCCCATGCGGCGGATTGGGTTCGCCAGCAAGTAAGTGCTTGCTTTGAGTGTCCTAGCAACACATAAGTCAATGCCGTCAGCCGAGCTGGAAAATAATTCAACAGATCATCGAGGCGGGCAGCGGCCCAACCAAAGTAGAGTCGACGTGCATCCTTGTAACCCCACATCGCATCGAGCGTATTCGCCAAACGGAACAATACCGCCCCGGCCCCTCCGGCTACGCAAAACCAGAACAGTGCGCCAAAAACGGCATCGTTGCCATTTTCAAGTACCGATTCCACCGCAGCGGTCGTTACCCCCGCCTCATCGAGTTGCGTAACATCCCTAGAGACGATCCAACCCACCTGTTCGCGGGCCAAGGTCAAATTGCCCGCTGCTAACGGAACCGCCACCGCACGGGCATGTTCTGCAAGACTCGCCCCCCCTAGGGCCAGCCAGAGCAGCAGAATGTCCCACAACGGATGGGCGAGCCAGAGAGCCATCCCCACGAAGGGCAACACGACCAGACTCCACGCCAGCAATCCCCGTAATCGCTCCCCCACAGGATGCCCAGGTGCACCTCGGCGCAATCTACGCTCTGCCCAGTCTGCAAGGCGACCAAACCCGATCAGCGGATGAAAGCATTTTGGCTCACCTAGCCATCGATCCAGTCCAACGGCTGCCATGACGGTCAGTGCCCATAAAAGCATTCCATTACCCATAAGTCGAAGGCAGAAGCTCCTCCCCCTTCTTGGGGGTGGTTGGGTGGGGGATGGGGAAAGTGTTATTCAAGTAAATTCAATCAGTTACAAATGTCGCGCAACTCTTACCCCATCCCCACCCTAACCCTCCCCTTGAAGGGGAGGGAACTTTGTACAACCCTCCCCTTGAAGGGGAGGGGATTGGGCCGTGGCGCATTGCATTGATTTATATAGTTATTTCGACTTATTGGTAATGGAATGCCCTTGAGCAGACGATACAGCGTTCGTTCAGAAATACCCAGCAAGGCAGCCATCTGCCGCCGGTTACCTTCGCAAACTTGGTTAGCCCAAGTTAAATAACGCGTTTCTAAATCTTCCAAGGACACGGGCGACGTGAGTGAAAAAGTGCCTTCAGTGACGGTCTCTTCTCCCACCTTCAAACAAATTTCAGCATCCCCGACCAAATGCTCGGGTCGAATTTCTTCATCATCCGCCAACAGCGTGGCTCGTTCGATCAGATTCTTCAGCTCCCGAATATTGCCTTCAAAATGTCTGGTTTCCAGCGCACTTAAGGCAGAAGGGGTCAGAGTCTGCCGACGGCCATGATGCGATGTCACTCGTTCTAGCAGGGATTGAGCAAGCAAGTGAATGTCATCTGCTCGCTCGGACAAGGAAGGCGTATGGATCGGAAACGTATTGACTCGATAATAAAGATCCCGTCGAAAGTCTCCGTTTTTGACCATGGCGGCCAGATTACGGTGAGTCGCTGAAACCAGCCGAAAATCGGCGGACAAGGCTTCAACTCCCCCAACACGCCGATACGTCCCTGTTTCCAGAAGGCGAAGCAACTTGACCTGAAGAAAGAGGGGTAATTCACCAATCTCGTCCAGAAATAGTGTGCCCCCTCGTGCGGCTTCTACCAGCCCAGTTTTGCGATGCGTCGCCCCCGTAAAGGCTCCCTTTTCGTAACCGAACAATTCACTTTCGAACAGCGTTTCCGTCAAACCAGAACAATCCACCACCACGAAGGGGCCGACGGCGCGTCGGCTGGCCTCGTGAAGTGCCCGGGCCGCTAGCTCTTTACCCGTGCCCGTTTCCCCCAAAAGCAACACCGTGACCTCGGAAGGGGCGGCACGCATGATGTGTTCCAGCATGTGCAAAAAAGCAGGAGAACGTCCCACCAACCCCTGGGTAGCAGGACGACTACTGGCATGACGCACCACATGCATGGCTTCGACATACAGGCGGGGGTATCCTGCCCGTCGCGGCAGCGGAGTGATTTCCACATCCACATGCTCTTCGCCCCGTGGGGTATGGTGCAGATGCAACATGCGCTGGGCGCGGTTCGACTGCGCGGCCAGCGTCAGGGGACAAGATTCCCCCGCCTGGTCACAGGGAACCTCAATATGATGGGAAACCTCGTAACAGCATCGGCCCAACACACTGACCGCCCCCTCGCCAAAATCCCGCGTATAGGCCGCATTCGCGGCAAGAATACGGAAATGCTCATCAATGACGATACTCGGCTCCCTCTGCCCATCAAGATAAGCCGCCAATTCCTTGAGTCCCGCTACCGCCGTGTCATTTTTGTCGCTCATGTCATGTATTGTAGCCGAATATGTCAGTTACGAAGGGCCCCTCGATACCGGTCAAAGTGAAAATTCCTTTTTGCAATAACAGGTTGGAAAAACATGAAGAGCTGGCACGCTTTTTGATATAGATAAATCAAGAAATCGCTGTCGACTGGTGTTGTGATCTCCCCCCAATTTGATCTCATTCATCCGGTCGCCGACGATTGCTCATCAAGTGGCAAATGCCATGAGAAAGTATCGCTACAGGACGCTCCCCTTCCTCCGCTGTTCCTGTAGACGGTAGATGACTTGGCAACAGGTCATCGGCGGCGGTTTCTTTTTTTACCGAGTGAGTGTTTTGACCCCGTGTGCGGTTCCCAATAAGAGCACATTCGCTCCGCGACGCGCAAAAATGCCGTTCGTGACCACCCCCACTATCTGGTTGATCTGCGATTCCATGGCCGACGGATCGACGAGTGAGAGTCCGCGCACATCTAGGATGATATTTCCGTTGTCCGTTAAAAACCCCTCTCGCAAGACCGGCTGTCCTCCCATCTTCACCAACTGACGCGCCACGTAGGAACGCGCCATCGGAATGACTTCAACGGGCAACGGAAATTGGCCCAGCACCTCGACCAGTTTGGTTTCGTCCGCAATACAAACGAATGTCCTGGCGCAGGCCGCCACGATTTTTTCCCGTGTCAGTGCCCCGCCCCCCCCCTTGATCATCGCCAAATGACGCGTGATTTCATCCGCCCCATCGACATACAGCTCAATATCACCCGCGCTGTTCAAATCAACCACGGGAATGCCGATGGCTTTAAGTCGTGTTTCGGTGGCCATCGAAGAAGCCACCGCCGCCCCGATTCTTCCCTTGAGGGGGGCTAACGCCTCAATGAAGGCATTGGCCGTTGAACCCGTCCCCACCCCCAGCACGCCCTCCATAGAAAGATGCGCCGCCACATAATCGGCTGCGGCACGGGCCACATTCTGTTTTAGTTCAATCTGTTTTAACTGGTTTTGGTTCATAATAATGGGATGCAACTACCTCCAATGACAAAATTCGGTTTCCGCATCCGCACAGCCTCTGGCCTGTCGGTCGATAATTTACTTATCCAGAGTCAGGATGAAGCCGGTGCGGAAAAAAAACTCCGCCAGATGTATCCGTACTGCACCGTCGTGGAATGCATCTGTCATTCACCTACGCTCCGCGCATCGAGTAGCTCTTTCGAAGATGTTCTCGGCCTGATCACTCGCTAACAATACATGACCGATGGCCACTCGTGAAGAATAGAACCACTCGTCAGGCGGGCATGTTTTGTTCCACACTAACGTGCATAGCGAATCGCCACCCCGCATCATGAAACATGCCCCATTGACCCCCATCCCCACCCCAACCCTCCCCTTGAAGGGGAGGGAGTTAGTCTCCTCCCCCTTCAAGGGGGAGGCAGGGAGGGGGATGGGGAATTTGTTCCACACTAATCCGAGGCATAAATCCAGAGTCTGTCAACTCGTCCAATAACATCCGGTAATCCTGTGCGCCACGGCTCTCCGGTGCGTAGGTGAAGATATCTCGCCCCATCGAAGGAGCCTCGGCCAATGATACGTTTTCCGATATCGTCGTTCGACACACGTCAGACCCAAAATGTTCCTGCATCTTGGCTTCTATTTCGAAGCTCATCTTTCGACGACGATCAAACCGCGTCAGCAGATACCGTCGTTCAGGACGACATTTGAGTACCGGCTCCAGTGCTTTCAAGGTTCGCTCAATTTGAATAGCCCCCCTGAAACTCATGAAATCTGAGGAAACAGGCACCAACAATCGTTGCGTCGCAAAAACAGCATTGAGGGACAATACCCCTAAGTAAGGACAGCAATCAATCACGACCGTCCGTGCATCATTTTGCTGTTTGGATAATCCCGTATTGAGTTTATTGAGAATGTTCGGCCCCTTGCCGAACAGAGAATCCACTTTAATGAGTTCCGCATGGGCGGGGATGAGTTGTCCGACATTCGGCCAATCAATTTCCAGTTCGACCAGCGGTCGGTCATTCTGGTAATGCGCAAACAAACTGGTGCGCACTTCTGTCGGGGCAGAACCGTGAATCATCGTCAAGTGGGCCTGCGGATCCAAGTCGATCAGTAACGAAGGCCGTCCGCTTTGCGAGAGAGCCGCCGCGAGATTTAAGGCGGTGGTGGTTTTGCCAACCCCTCCCTTTTGATTAAATACCGCCACTCGCACTGCGGCCATTATCTTACGCAATCCACATAGCATCCATTACCACTCACTTTAACCAGCCCGTGAATATCGGTTTCAAAACCCGGAAACCTGGCATTGAAATCCCTGGCAAACTGTAAATAACGAACAATGGTTCGGTTGAATTCTTCACCGGGAATCAACAACGGAATCCCCGGCGGATAGGGGGTGAGTAACACCGCCGTAATACGCCCTTCCAGATCGTCAATAGGAACCCGTTCAATATCTCTGTGCGCCATTTTTGCAAAAGCATCGGCGGGACGCATGGCAGGGATCATGTCGGACAGATACATTTCCGTGGTCAACCGAGCCACATCGTTGGCCTTGTAGAGGTCGTGTATTTCTGCGCAAATATCCGCGAGGCCAATACGTTCATAACGAGGGTGTTTTGCCACAAAATCCGGCATCACCTTCCATAAAGGGTGGTTCTTGTCGTAATCGTCCTTGAACTGCTGAAGTTCCGTAACCATGGTGTTCCAACGGCCCTTGGTAATGCCGATGGTAAACATGATAAAAAAGGAATACAGCCCTGTCTTTTCGACGATGACGCCATGCTCGGCCAGATACTTGGTCAAAATAGCGGCGGGGATACCCCAGTCGGCAAAATCGCCATCCACATCAAGGCCGGGCGTGATCACCGTGGCCTTAATCGGGTCCAGCATATTGAAACCTTTGGCCAATTTACCGAAGCCATGCCAGTGCTCCTTGGCACGCAACATCCAGTCGTCCCTGTCCCCCACGCCCTCGTCGGCGAGTTCTTCCGGGCCCCAGACCTTGAACCACCAATCGGCTCCCCATTCAGCATCCACCTTGCGCATGGCCCGTCGAAAATCGAGGGCTTCCTTGATGGATTCTTCCACCAGCGCGTGCCCACCGGGTTCTTCCATCATGGCAGCGGCCACATCGCAGGAGGCGATAATCGCGTATTGGGGGGATGTGGACGTGTGCATCAGGAACGCTTCATTGAAGACATCGCGATCCAGATGGCGTGTTTCGGAATCTTGCACAAGAATCTGTGACGCTTGAGAAAGCCCAGCCAACAGCTTGTGCGTCGATTGCGTCGAGAACAGCATCGACTCCTTGCAACACGGACGATCTCGCCCAATGGCGTGCATCCCCTTGTAAAAATCATGGAAAGTAGCGTGAGGTAGCCAAGCTTCGTCAAAATGCAACGTGTCGATCTTGCCGTCCAGCATTTCCTTGATGGCCTCAACGTTGTAAAGAATGCCGTCGTAAGTGCTCTGAGTAATGGTCAGCACGCGAGGGCGGGCCGTCGGATCGCGTTCCAGCGTTTCGCGGGCAAACGGGTTGGCGAGAATCTTCTTGCGAATGTTCTCCCACTTGAATTCTTCCTTCGGAATCGGGCCGATGATGCCAAAGTTATTGCGTGTCGGCATCAGAAATACCGGCACCGCCCCCGTCATAATGATGGCGTGGAGAATCGACTTATGGCAGTTGCGATCCACCAC
>JAUYFZ010000192.1 GCA_030689585.1 Rhodocyclaceae bacterium
TGAAGGGGAGGGAGATTGACACCGACCTGAGTAGTTACTGCTTAGGATTACCAGAGGGTCGTTAGCCCCAATGCCTCGTAATCGCTCAGAGCATCGTCCTTCGAAATGAAGGCCCATTGCCGTTGCAGGCATTGCCAGATCAGCATTCGATCGAATGGGTCTTTATGGGCACGCTTGGGCAGATGATGAAAAGTGGCCGACTCATTCGGTGTGGGCGAGGTGATGCCAAGTCCCATATCCTGCGCGACAACGATGAGGTCTTCCGGCATACAACCCACGAGATCGAGCTTTCCGAGGGCGAACTTGAGCGATATTTCCCAGAAGCTAATCGTGCTGATGTGGATTTCATGCGTCGGGTCGACAATAATTTTGCGAACTTTCGCCGAAAGCTTTTCTGGCGTTGCGATCGCCCAAAGAAAACTATGCGTATCCAGTAATGCAATCATGCTTGAAGCAAAGTGTCATCCGTGAGCGCGAAATCATCAGAGAAGCGAATGCTTACCTTGCCCTTGAGCAATCCCAAGGGACGATTGCCGGATGGTTTTATCATGGCGTAGGGCATCATCGTCGCCACTTTACGACGGTTGCGTCCGTAGCAAACGGCGATAGTCTCCCCAGCCTGCACGGCATTGAGCACCTCTGAAAAACGAGTCTTGAATTCCCCAACCGTCATGGTCTGCATGGGTAACACCTCCTGCAACCAGTGTTGATTATGCGTGTCAAGTTGTCAAGATAAAGTTCCTTCCATCGGCAGAGACCGGAAAATATCGCCGTAGAGTCGGTAGAACTGGTTGGCGCAGTGGATGACTGCCGCCTGATCGTTGGGTTGATCGAGGCGATTGACGACGTTGGCGAAGTGCGCCATGTGTTCGATGTCCAATGTGCCGTGGGAGCGCAGATAGCTGAAGGCAGTATCGGGTAGTTTGAGGCTTTTCTGGATTGCATCGGCGGCGGCACATGCCAGGGAGACGCTGGTGCCTTCGAGCACCAGCACCATGCCGAACAACCCGACGGGGTTTTTCCGCAGGACGTTGTAATAGGCGTAGGCGACCATTAGTTCGGTGGCCGGTCGTGGCTGACCGTCGCGCACGGCATCAGCATCTCCCCCGCAGGCGGCGATGTCGGACAGAATCCATTCCTCGTGGCCGACTTCCTCGACGATGTAGTGAGCGAGTGCTTTGAGCAGCCACGGTGTCTCGCAGCGCAAGCCGGCGGCCATGAGCAGCGGCGTGGTTTCCTTGACGTGGTGATAGGCCTCGGTCAGGAAGGCGAGATAGCTTTGCAATCCCAGTTGTCCGGATGCCCCTTCGCGCAGAAATGGAATGGTGAGGAATTCCGTGCGTGCGGCGGTGGTGGCTTCCAGCAAGGTATCGTTAAAGTTCATAGGGTTTCTCCAGTTGATTTTGGTAATGGGTGGCAATGGCCGGGCGGCGGGGGCGGCCATTGGCCGTGGCCAGCCCGTTGGCGGGGGTGAAGGATTGATCGGCGATGATGAAGTGCTGAATGCGGGCGTAGTCGGGCAGTCGGGCATTGACCCGATCCATCGCCGTCCCGATTTCAGAAGTCGCCGCGCTACGCGAAACGATGACGGCAGAGAGCCAGGGGCGTGCTTCGCCGAATACCGCCGCTTGGGCAATGACGGGCTCGCGTTGTAATTCGGATTCGATCCATTCCGGGGCGATGTTTCGCCCAAAAGCGGTGATGATGATGTTCTTCTTACGACCGGAAACGAACAGAAAGCCATCCTCATCCAGGGTTCCCAGATCGCCGGTCGCCAATAACGCCCCGACCGGTTTGGGCGGCTCATCTAGATAGCCCAGATGGGTTTGTCCACCGATAAAAATTTCTCCGTCATCACCGAGCGTGACAGACAGATGCGGCAGAGGGCGGCCAACGCTGCCGGGACGGTCGGCACCCGGATGATTCAGCGCGACGACCGAGGCACATTCCGAAAGACCATACCCCTCGAACACAGGGATGCCGACATCGCGGGCGCGGATAAGGGTGTCGGATGACACCCGTGCGCCGCCGACGGCGACGAAGCGCAGGTGATTCGGTGGGGAGAGTCGCCCCGCCTCGATTTCGGCCAGCCAGACTTCCAGCATCTGCGGTAGCAGAATGACGCTATCGGGTTTGTTATCTGCCAGACAGCGGGAAAAACGCGGGACATCAAAACCGGCGGCCCCCAACAGTCCCGTTTCGATCAGTGGGGGGGCCATCACCGTCATGCCGAGAAGCTGGGGGGCCAGAACACCGGCGATGTTTTCGAGCAACACGGGCAGTGGCAGGGCGCACAGGTGTCGCGTGAGTCCCAGAGGAGCCAGCGTTTCAGCCAAGGCGAGTGCGGTGGCATACATCTGAGCGGTTGACAGGCACACTCCCTTGGGTTCCCCGGTGGTACCGGAGGTGAAAGTAATCTTCGCTGTTCCCGATGGCAGGGGGGAGTGCGTAGATTCCCTGTCCGGTAGTTTTACCCAGGTCAACGCCCGCCATTGACCATCCGGCATGGCTCCCGGATGAAATTCAAGAATTTCGTCGGGCCGGTCGGTGAGCACTCGCGTCACGTGGGCCGATGCAATGGCGTGAACGCGCTGAGCGGGAGAAAAAAAGAGCGGCAGGGGAACATGGGGTATTCCTGCGTCAGACAAGGTTGCGTCCGCCTCGATCCAGCGTGAACCGTTGTCCATCAGGGTGGCGACAGGTCGGCTTATTTGCGTCATCGCAAATGTCTCATTCGACGCATTGCATCTCCCAACGAAGCGCAGACAACCAAGGGGTGATGTTGGTAATAACTTCCCCAAGCCTGGGCTTCCTTCCCCAGGCGATGCGGATTGGCGGAAGCCAGGGCGAAGAGGGGCAATCCTAAGCGAATGAAGATGCCGCGCAATTCCTCGGTAGCGGTAAAGACCATCCATTGGAAGCCATTGGCGGCGAGGCTTTTACCCAGATGCAGCATGAGCGCGGTGCCCGCTCCGGGGCGGTCTGCCGCCAGTTGTCCGACTTCCACAATCGCCTGTCTTGCCACAGGGCGGCTAGTAATCCGACGGATGGCCGTTTCGATTGGCTCATCCAGATAGCATTCGAGAAACAACGGCGACTCGTGCGCACCGTCGCCCGCTGAGCGCGTGCCAACGGCAGATTGAATCTGTCCGTTGTGCGTGAGTGTCATCAGTTCCGGCATAAAACCGGAGAGCTTGGCGTGGTAATGACGCGAGAAAACATCGGTGATGAAATCTTCGGCAGCACGTCGGTCAACCTGTTCAGACACAGAGTAAACAGTGGTGCGGCAAACCAGCCTAGCGACAGACGAACGCGTCATAACGAAGATTCCTTGCGTAGTGAGAATGGACGCAAGTTTCGGTGACGTACCTTAACCCTTCCTTAGCGTGAAATACATACCCCATCCCCCTCCCAGCCTCCCCCTTGAAGGGGGAGGAGCATCTCTCCCTCCCCT
>JAUYFZ010000193.1 GCA_030689585.1 Rhodocyclaceae bacterium
AGGAACTCGGCTTGACGCTCTCGCCACAGGCTGTTCCCGCTCATGCATGATGCCAATTACCCCTGTTATACATTTTTAACCAATTGAACCTAAATGAGAAAATTACTGTTTCTTGAGAGCCTGTCGAAGGACATTTCGAGCGTCGTTCATGGTTCGACAAGCTCACCACGAACGGGGGTGGGTACTGTTGAATCGTCCACCACTTTTAATTGCACCCCCTGTGCCCACATGACCTCCCTCTGTGCCAATATGACCTGAGACACCTACCCCTGACGAATTAGACTAGAAAGTTATGGCGACCACTTAACCGATACACTGCGCCCATGTCAAACGAACACGATAGCAGCTATAAATTCCTTTTCTCAAACCCATAGATGGTGCGGGACCTGATTCTTGGATTCGTGCCAGACGAATGGCTGCGTAGCCTCGACTACACCACTTTAGAAAAGGTTTCCGGACACTACATCACCGATGATCTTCAAGGGCGGGCTGATGACATCGTCTGGCGCGTCAAGGTAGGCGGAGAGTGGGTCTATCTCTACCTGCTCATTGAATTCCAAAGCAGCGTCGACAAACATATGGCTCTACGCATGATGGTCTATGTCGGGCTGCTCTACCAAGACCTCATCAAATCGGGGCAGATATCCACTGACGGACGTTTGCCGCCGGTACTGCCCATCGTTCTCTATAACGGAGGAAAGTCATGGACCGCTGCTACCGACATCTTTGACTTGATTCCGCCGGTGCCAGGATTGATTGAACAATTCAAGCCGCATCTCAAATATCTGCTGATCGATGAAAATGCTTACAGCGACAGCACGCTGGCATCACTCAAAAATCTGGTGGCAGCCGTCTTTCGGATCGAACGTCCAACATCCCGTGAAGCGATTACAGACCTGCTCACCTCGTTACACGAATGGCTGGCAGACCGACCCGATCTACGCCGCATGTTTGCCCTCTGGATTCGTGCCACACTGATGCGCAAGTCGGATTATCATGTGGTACTGCCTCAAATTAATGACCTACAGGAGTTGAATGTCATGTTATCTGAACGACTTGAAACTTGGGCGCACGAAGCTCACACAAAGGGAATGCAGCAGGGCGAAGGTATTTTGTTACGTCGCCAGCTAACGCGCCGCTTCGGCCCGTTATCTCAGTCTGTAGAGGCGCGATTTCCACATGCCACGATTGAGCAAATTGAAGTTTGGGGTGATCGAGTGCTGGATGCCTCAACGCTCGACGATGTGTTTCGGACGCACTGATCTGGTTTCCACACGGACAAACATCACAACACTGACTCACCCTTACCCAGAAGTACAGAGAGCGAGTTTGAATTGGGTCGCCCTTGGCCACCATTTATACAAAGCCAAGACGCTCTCTGGGTTTTTTCATAGCGAGATTGACCGCTTGGTCTATGAAGCGTTTGAACTCAGTGCTGACGAAATCGCGTTAATCGAAGCTGCCCGCTAATGCCCGCCGTGCGTAACAACATCAAGCCAGATCACGAATTTGACGCGTATTTAAAGCATCAAGGTAGTCCAGACGTATTGTGCGACGTGCGGGTATGGTTGCCTTGTGATGCGAGCGAGGACATGCGTATTTCTGTGTTTGCACCGGGTACGCAAGATATTGATTCAGTTTTTTCGCAAGCACCGATGACGCTGCAAAGTGAGACCTATCAAGAATTGCTTACCTTTGAAGTGATTGCGTCTGGGGTACACCTTAAACAGGTTCATACGCCGATGAAGAAGCGTAAAGCATCGGGTATTGCGATTGACCTTCTGCATATCGCAGAGCTAACAATTAATTCGATAATCTCATCCCACCAAGCACCGTCTGAATTGAAGAGCGATGAAGTTGTGTCGAGTCTGTGCTTCACCCTTAGCGACTTGAAATATGCGACACCTGTAGTATCAGTTCCCCCTGTGCCCGGGTGCAATTAAAAGTGGTGGACGGTCAGGTAAATTCCTTCTCCACTTGTTCATGCTCGGGATTGATAGTTACCTACTCCAACCGTACGTCCTGAGCCTGTCGAAGGACATTTCGAGCGTCGTTCATGGTTCGACAAGCTCACCACGTACGGAGTTTTTTCACGCTAAAGCGAATTTAAACTGGCCAGTCTTGACTTCGCCGATGTTTGTAAATGTATATCCAAACGTTCAGCGGTTGCCATAGCCGCATCAATACAAGCGGATGTTGAAACGCCTGCGATGTAATTGCCTGTAATAGCCAGCCCCGGGTATTCAAGTTCCAGATTGCGCAACGCTTCGATCCGTGCCGCATGACCGAGGTCTGGTTGAGGCAGGCTTTGAGGCCAGTAGCGCAGGTTTTCAAAAACAGGTTCTCCGCATACCCCTAGCAGGTCCTGTGCTTCGGCACGAACCAGCGCGATCAATTCGTTGCGGGGCAGTTGTGCCAATGCCGGTTGCCGTGCGCCGCCCACGTAGGCGGTGAGCAGCACATGATTGTCGGGGGCGCGACCAGAAAATAATGTGGAGGAAAACAGAAATCCCAGTACGTTGCGCTGTTCTATGGTGGGGGTGAGCACACCAAGGCCATCCAGTGGGTGTGCGACTTGGCGGCGATGAAACCCCAGTGCTACAACCGCTAACGGAGGGTGTTCGATGCCGGATAGTCCGCAGGCGACATCGGGGGCGAAGGGGGTCAATAGGCGAGCTGCGGCATAAGCGGGCAAGGCAATGACGACATTTTTTGCGTGAAGCGTTGAGGTGTAATCGCGGTGGCAATCGTGTAATTTCAACTGAAAGCCGCCATTGGCCAGGGGGATGAGTGCTTCGACGCGAATGCCAGAACGCAGACTTGAACCCAGTGAGGCGGCTAAGCGTTGCGCTAAGGTGGTCATGCCCTGACGAAACGAGAATAACTGACGTTTGCGCGGATCAAAGCGAGGCTCTATGCCCGCCAGTGCTTTGGCGACTACCCCGCGAATGACGGAGCCGTATTGCATTTCCAGTTGTTTTAAGCGTGGTAACAGGGCGGCCATGCTTAAACGATTCGGGTCGCCCGCGTAGAGACCGCCGACCAAGGGATCGAAGACGTAATCGAGTAATTCCTGACCAAAACGTCGCCGCACAAAGTCGGCTATGGATTCATCCTGTGGACCGCGCTGAATGAACGGCTCGGCGAGTAGTCGCGCCCGTCCGCGCAGGCTGAAGAATTTTGATGAAAAAAACCGGAGCGGATTAAGGGAAAGTGCCTGGGCGCGTCCCTGACGAACCAAATAGCGGTGGCGAACTTCATCGCCCTTGTCGATGCGTTCATGGGTAAGTCCTAGCGACTCGATCAGTGATTCGGCACCAATGGCCGGTGAAATCATGCTGTTGGGTCCGTGTTCTGCCAAAAAACCGTCTTGATGTGACGTAAAGATGCGACCGCCCGGCGTTGCACGGCGATCTAACACGATGACTCGATGCCCCAGGCGTTGGAGTGTGTGGGCAGCAGTCAAACCAGAAATGCCTGCGCCGAGTACGGCGATGGGGGAGCTGTGTGAAGACATTCTTCTTGAAGACATTCTTCTGCATGAGCAAAATTTGTGCCTTGAGGAGATTCATTCAATTCATAGGTGACGGAACACTGACATCGGTCAATTTTTATTCGTTCCGGTTGAAAACTAACCGTCTGTTTTCTCGTTTTGAAGGAAACAAACTGCAAATCCCCCTCGGTCCCCCTTTTACAAAGGGGGAAGACAACCCGCTCAAGCTGAGCCGACGCTACTCCCCCCTTTGAAAAATTACCGTATGCACACATCTTTTAACTTGTTGATTGCACATGGGAAAAGAGACGCACCAAGTTCCCTCCCCTTCAAGGGGAGGGTTAGGGTGGGGATGGGGTAAGAGTTGCACGACATTTATAACTGATTGAATTTACTTGAATCACACTTTCCCCATCCCCCTCCCAGCCTCCCCC
>JAUYFZ010000209.1 GCA_030689585.1 Rhodocyclaceae bacterium
CTGGTTACAACTACATTCACGGCGAAATTTTCGAACTCTACGAGCGTTTTGAAGCCGCCTTGGCTGAAGCTCGTGCCGCCGGTTATTTAGGCAAAAACATACTGGGTTCCGGCGTGGAATTCGATTGCTTCGCTCATCAAGGGTTTGGGGCTTATGTCTGCGGTGAAGAGTCTGCCCTGATCGAATCCATCGAAGGCAAAAAAGGCCAACCGCGCATGAAACCGCCGTTCCCTGCTCAGGTAGGGTTATATGGAAAACCCACGTTGGTCAACAACACGGAAAGTTACGCCTCAGTTCCCGCACTCTTCCGCATTGGCGGAGAAGCCTATCTCAATCTGGGCAAGCCCAACAATGGGGGAACCAAGTTGTTTTCCATTTCCGGTCACGTGATGAAACCGGGTAATTACGAAGTCCCGCTTGGCACACCCTTTGCCAAACTGCTAGAAATGGCAGGCGGCATACGAGGGGGACGCAAATTAAAGGCGGTCATCCCGGGGGGGTCTTCCTCTCCTGTCTTAACAGCAGAGATCATCATGGATTGCACCATGGATTACGACTGCATCGCCAAAGCCGGTTCCATGTTCGGTTCCGGAGCGATTATCGTCATGGATGAAACCGTGTGCATGGTCAAAGCACTGGAACGACTTTCCCATTTTTACTGGGACGAATCCTGTGGTCAATGCACCCCCTGCCGCGAAGGCACGGGCTGGTTGGCGAAGATTCTTCACCGCATTGAACAGGGTCATGGTCGTCATGAAGACCTTGATTTACTCACTTCTATCACCGGCAACATCATGGGACGCACCGTATGTCCGTTGGGCGATGCCGCTTCAATGCCGGTCAATGGCTTCCTGAAGCACTTCCGACCGGAGTTTGAATATCACATCGAATATAAAAAATGCTTAGTGCCACCCGACGTGCAAAAATCGGGAAGCACGTTCCATACTCGAATGATGGCGGGCGCATCATGTTAAATATTGAAATTGACGGCAAGCCCATTCAAGTTGAGCCAGGCACAACCATTATTCAAGCGGCCAAAAAATTAGGGGTGCACATTCCGCATTTCTGCTATCACAAGAAATTATCCATTGCCGCTTCCTGCCGCATGTGTTTAGTCGAAGTAGAACAAGGCGGTAAACCTTTCCCAAAACCGTTGCCGGCCTGCGCAACCACCACGGCAGAAGGCATGAAGGTTTTCACGCATTCCGACCTTGCGATTAAAGCCCAGCAAGGCGTGATGGAATTTCTGCTCATCAATCATCCGCTGGATTGCCCCATCTGCGACCAAGCCGGAGAATGCAAACTTCAAGACATTGCCATGGGGTATGGCAACACGGTTTCCCGCTTCCATGAAGAAAAACGGGTCGTGGAATCCAAAGAATTAGGGCCTCTCATTGCCTCCGATGCCTCACGTTGCATCAACTGCACTCGCTGTGTGCGATTTTTACAAGAAATTTCCGGTTTCCAAGAAATGGGGCAAGCTTTCCGTGGCGATCGAGCAGAGATCATGCCGTTCATCGGACAAGCGATTACCTCTGAATTGTCCGGTAATCTCATTGATATTTGCCCCGTCGGCTCGCTCACCTCGAAACCGGCTCGCAATACAGTCCGTAGCTGGGAGTTAGCACGCCGACTCTCTGTGGCTCCCCATGACGGGTTAGGCAGTCGCCTCTACATTCACGTCAAAAATAACCGTGTCTATCGAGTCACACCACGTCATACAGAAGCCATTAACAGTTGCTGGATATCTGATAAAGACCGCTTCTCCTATACCGGGCTGTATGCCGCAGATCGGCTGACAAAACCGATGTTGAAACAAGGGGGTGTTTGGCAGGAAGTGAGTTGGAATCAAGCACTCGACTACGCCGCCCATACCTTGCGCGATATTGCCCAACAAGATGCGTCCGCTCTAGGCGCACTCATCAGCCCCACTGCCACGCTGGAAGAAATGAGTTTGGCGGGACAACTCATGCGCGGTTTGGGTTCAGAAAACATCGATCACCGTTTGCGCCAGCGGGATTTTTCACCTTCATCCGCCCCTTGGTTAGGCATGAAAATCACCGATCTACCCACATTGGATCGCGTGTTGCTTGTTGGTTCAAACCTGCGAAGCGAACATCCCTTGATTGCCCTGCGTCTGCGTCAAGCCGTCAATCGGGGGGGAGAAGTTCATCTCATCGACAACGATCTTCTCATCCGCTTGGCCGCCATCGTCAAAGCCGTTGCCACTCTCAAAAACGCCCCCTGCGAATTAAAGTGCATCGTTTCGGAAGAAGCAAAGCGCGTTGCGGACAATCTTGTCATCGGACAAAACATCGCCGTATTGCTCGGCAATGTTGCACAGCACCACCCGAAGGCCGCCACCTTGCACACGCTGGCACAACAACTCGCCTCTTTGTTAAATGCAAAAGTCGGTTGTCTGTCCGAATCCGCCAACACGGTCGGAGGCTATGTCGCCCGCGCCCTGCCCAGCAAGAATGGATTGAACGCAGATCGCATGTTGCGTGAACCCCGTCAGGCGTATTTATTACTAGGATGCGAACCAGAGCAAGACTGCGCCGAGGGTGCGTTGGCGTTGAGCGCGATGAAACAAGCGCAAAGTGTCATCGTGCTTTCTCCTTTTGCTTCCGCAGCCACATATGCGGATTGCCTCTTACCCATCGCGCCTTTCACGGAAACTTCCGGAACCTTCATCAACATGGAAGGTCGAGTACAAAGCTTTGCCGCTGCGGTTCGCCCCTTGGGTGAAGCCCGTCCGGGTTGGAAAGTGCTGGCTGCATTAGGCAAACTGCTTGATTTGCCTGATTTCGATGTTGAGAGCAGTGAAGAGGTCAAGAACAACTTGCTACCCAACACACCAGAATTCGTGACTCTCGAAGATTCTCTTTCTGACCTCCCCGTTGATCTGACTTCAGATTTATTAGCAGATGCTCTCGTGCCGGTTGCGCCTTATGCCACGGACGCGCTGGTGCGCCGTGCCACTTGCCTCCAACAACCCAGAAACGGAGGGAATGCCTGATGGAAGCCATTCTGCTCAACTTCTTCCAATGGATGTGGGGCCCTTATTGGGAACCCATCTGGGCTTACATCGCCCCCATTTGGCCGGCGGTATGGACACTCCTTAAAATTGTCGCCATCATCGCGCCGCTGATGCTGTGTGTCGCCTACCTCACCTTCTGGGAACGCAAGATCATTGGCTGGATGCAGGTGCGCATCGGCCCAAACCGCGTCGGGCCTTGGGGTCTTCTGCAACCCATCGCCGACGGAATGAAACTCTTCTTCAAGGAAGTGGTCATCCCCTCGCAAGCGGATAAACAACTTTTCATCCTCGCGCCAATACTGTCCATCGCGCCAGCACTGGCCGCCTGGGCAGTCATTCCATTCTTTGAAGGCGGCGTGCTGGCCAATATTGATGCCGGCGTGTTGTATCTACTGGCGGTCTCATCGATGGGGGTCTACGGCATCATCATCGCCGGATGGGCTTCCAACTCAAAATATCCCCTATTGGGGGCCATGCGTTCTGCCGCGCAAATGGTGTCTTATGAAGTGGCGATGGGATTGGCACTGGTAACGGTGTTGATGGTATCGGGGAGTCTTAATCTCACCGAAATTGTGCTGGCACAAAACAAAAATCATGTTCCCGTGATGAATTTCCTTACTTGGAACTGGTTGCCCCTCTTTCCTTTATTTCTTGTCTATCTCATCTCCGGTGTGGCGGAATTGAACCGCGCTCCTTTCGATGTCGTCGAAGGCGAATCCGAAATCGTCGCGGGACACATGGTCGAATACTCCGGCATGGCGTTTGCCATGTTTTTCCTCGCTGAATACGCGAACATGATTCTCGTAGCGGCGATGACCGCCCTGTTCTTCTTCGGCGGATGGCTCTCACCTGTGAGTTTCCTGCCCGATAGCGCGCTCTGGCTATTTGCCAAAATGGCCGCCGTATTGTTCTTCTTCCTGTGGATTCGCGCCACTTTCCCACGCTATCGCTATGACCAGATCATGCGCTTGGGCTGGAAAGTGTTCGTACCCATCACACTCCTCTGGATCCCCGTGGTGGGCATCTGGATGATGTCACCGTGGAGTCTCTGGACATGAATATTAAAAACCTCATCCAGAGTTTCTCTCTTGGCGAACTGCGTCAAGGCTTGGCGGTCACGTTGCGTTACATGTTTGCGCCAAAGATCACCGTTCAGTATCCCGATGAAAAAACACCCCTGTCGCCGCGTTTCCGTGGATTACATGCGTTACGCCGCTATTCAGATGGGGATGAACGTTGTATCGGCTGCAAGCTATGCGAAGCCGTTTGTCCCGCCAAAGCCATCACCATTGATCTGGGAACCAATGAAGAAGGGGTTCGTTGCACCACGCGCTACGACATCGACCTAACCCTGTGCATCTTCTGCGGCTTCTGTGAGGAAGCCTGCCCGGTGGATGCCATCGTCGAAACACATGTCTTCGAATATTACGGTGAAAAGAAATCTGATCTTCTTTACACCAAGAAAATGCTGCTGGCCAATGGCAACCGCCATGAAGCAGAAATCGCCAAAAACCGCGAACTAGACGCAAAATATCGATGAAAAAACCTTCTGTTTACATCGAAACCACTATCCCAAGCTACCTAACGGACATGGCGAATCGCCACCCCGCATCATGAAACATGCCCCATTGACCCCCATCCCCTCCCCAACCCTCCCCTTCAAGGGGAGGGAGAGATGCTCCTCCCCCTTCAAGGGGAGGGAGAGATGCTCCTCCCCCTTCAAGGGGGAGGCGGGGAGGGGGAGGGGGACTGTATTTCACGCTAAGGAACTAATGGAGGGATCAGAGCATGTGGCATGATTCTATTGTTGAAGAAGTTCGCCACGTCAGAGCGACCTATGCAAATCGCTTTGATAACAATATTCATGCTATTTGTGAAGATATTCGTAAAAGACAATCTGCATCGTCCCATACAGTCGTTTCGCTCCAAGCGCAAACGCCGACCGCAGAAATCGCCAAAAACCGCGAACTAGACGCAAAATATCGCTGAGGATGTCACCGACAATGGAACTCAAAACAATCCTCTTTTATCTCTTTTCAGCCATTCTGCTGTTCGCGGCCTTGCGCGTCATCACCGCAAGAAACCCTGTTCATGCCGTCCTGTATCTGGTGTTCACTTTTTTCAATACGGCTGCCTTATGGCTGCTTCTGGGCGCGGAATTCCTAGCTATCGCCCTCATCATGGTCTATGTCGGGGCTGTCATGGTACTGTTCCTGTTCGTCGTCATGATGCTCGACATCAATATCGACCGGTTACGTCAAGGGTTTTGGAGCTATCTGCCTTTTGGTGCAACAATCGGGCTATTGATGGTGGCAGAAATGGCTTTGGTACTCTCTAGCGAATACTTCAGCACGGCCTCTTTCCCTGATCATCCGATTTCAGCCTCCGTCAGTAATACCAAGGAACTTGGAAGATTGATCTTCACCGACTACGTCTATCCCTTTGAATTGGCCTCCGTCATTCTTCTAGTGGCTATTATTGCGGCAGTGATGCTGACTTTGCGCCATCGCACAGATACCAAACACCTCGACCCCTCAAAACAAATTGCAGTCAAGGCCAGCGATCGCCTACGCATCGTACAAATGTCGGTGGAAAAACCAGTGACAGACTGTGCCCCGAAGGAGGTTTTGACATGATCTCTCTTTCTCACACACTCATTCTGGCTGCCCTACTCTTTACCATTGGCGTGGTCGGCATCTTCCTCAACCGTAAAAACCTCATCGTTCTGCTGATGTCCATCGAGCTGATGCTGCTCGCCGTCAACATCAACTTCGTCGCCTTCTCGCACTTCCTAAATGATCTTGCCGGACAGGTATTTGTGTTATTCACTTTAACCGTCGCAGCCGCCGAAGCCGGTATTGGTTTAGCCATTCTGGTCGTCATGTTCCGCAACCTCTCATCCATTCATGTGGATGATCTTGACACTTTGAAGGGTTGATTGCCAATATGAAAGCCCTCTACCTCATCATTCCCTTCGCTCCCCTTGTTGGCGCAATCATCGCTGGATTCTGCGCACGCATGATCGGTCGTGTCGGGGCACACTCCGTCACCATCCTCGGTGTCACGGTATCTCTGATCTGCTCCCTCCTCGTTTTTCAGGATGTCATGGCGGGAAACACATTCAACGGCGCGCTCTACACCTGGCTTGAATCGGGTGGGCTGAAAATGGAAATCGGCTTTTTGATTGATCCTCTCACCGCCGTAATGATGATCGTTGTCACCTTTGTTTCGCTCATGGTGCATATCTACACCATCGGTTATATGGCGCACGATGAAGATAACTGGCCGGAAAACAGCCTGGCCGGAAAATACAGTTATCAACGTTTCTTCTCCTACATCTCGCTTTTCACCTTCTCGATGTTGATGCTGGTGATGAGCAATAATTTCGTGCAACTCTTTTTTGGCTGGGAAGCCGTCGGGCTGGTTTCCTATCTCTTGATCGGATTCTGGGCCACGCGCCCCACTGCTATCTATGCCAACCTCAAGGCATTTTTAGTCAACCGCGTAGGCGATTTCGGCTTCCTTCTAGGCATTGGACTGATCGCCACCTACGCAGGCAGCTTGGACTACGCAGTCGTTTTCGGCAAGGCCAAGGAATTAGCGACGGTCATAGAACCCGTCACCGGCTGGCCCCTCATCACCGCAGCCTGCATCGGACTATTCATCGGTGCGATGGGTAAATCAGCCCAATTCCCGTTACATGTCTGGCTACCCGATTCAATGGAAGGCCCGACCCCCATCTCTGCCTTGATTCACGCCGCTACCATGGTTACAGCGGGTATCTTCATGGTCTCCCGCATGTCACCGCTGTTTGAATTGTCCGAAACCGCCCTGTCCTTCGTCATCGTCATCGGGGCCATCACCACCCTCTTCATGGCCTTGATCGCCATTGTCCAGACAGACATCAAACGGGTCGTTGCTTACTCCACGCTCTCCCAGCTCGGCTACATGACCATGGCACTGGGAGCTTCCGCTTATTCTGTCGCCATCTTCCACCTGATGACCCACGCCTTCTTCAAAGCCGTACTTTTCTTGGGAGCCGGTTCAGTCATCATCGCCATGCACCACGAACAGGACATGCGGCGCATGGGCGGGTTGCGTAAATACATGCCGATTACCTATCTCACCGTATTGATCGGCGCGATAGCCAACGCGGGACTCCCGCCCTTCGCCGGATTCTTCTCGAAAGATTCCATCATCGAAGCCGTGCATCTGGCCAATATTCCCGGAGCCAGCTTCGCCTATGTTTGCGCACTCGCTGCGGTGTTCATCGGTGGTTTATATTCCTTCCGCCTCGTGTTCTTTGCCTTCCACGGAGAAGAACGATTCCGCCATGCGGGGGGGGGGCTAGGGCATTGCGAAGATCATGGTCAACACGCCCCATCGCACGACTCACATGAACCTCACGAATCTCCAGCGGTCGTCACCCTGCCGCTCATTCTGCTGGCCATTCCCGCCGTTGTTTCAGGCTGGTTCATCGGTCCCATGCTCTTCGGGGGCTGGTTCGGCGATGCCATCGTCATCGCACCGGAACACACCGCCTTGGCTCAGATGAAAGAAAGTTTCCACGGTGTCATTGCCATGATGGCGCACGGCGTGACCACGCTCCCCTTCTGGCTTGCCATCAGTGGTGCTGCCACTGCTTGGTTCCTCTACATAAAACGTCCTGATCTACCCGCCGTCATCCGTCAGAAACTCGCCTTCCCCGTCATGATTCTTGAAAACAAATACGGCTTCGATGCCTTCAACGACTGGTTCTTTGCTGGTGGCGCACGAAGATTAGGTTATGGTCTATGGCGAGGTGGCGATCAAATAATGATCGATGGGGCTGTCAATGGATCAGCGCGCATGATCGGTTGGTTGGCTTCTGTGGTTCGCTTGTTCCAAAGTGGTCATCTCTACCAATATGCTTTCTCCATGATTATCGGTGTCTTCGTTCTACTGACACTCTGGCTCGGAATCGCATGATGAACTTTTTACTCAGCCTCTCTATCTGGACCCCCATCCTCGGCGCATTGCTCATCTTCGCCGTTAGTGCCATCGGTGCCATTGGTGAACATAGCTCATCTCAACAACGCAATACCGTTCGCTGGCTATCGCTTGCCGTCGCACTGGTAAGTTTTCTGGTCACCCTACCGCTTTATCTCGGCTTCGACACTCAAGCAACCAGCTTCCAGTTCATCGAACAGGCTCCTTGGATTCCACGATTCAACGTCTGGTATCTTTTAGGTGTTGACGGCATTTCATTGCTTTTCATTTTGCTTAATAGCTTTATCACCGTGCTGGTGGTATTGGCCGGCTGGGAAGTAATCGAAGAAAAGCAAGCCCAGTACATGGGAGCCTTCCTCATCATGTCGGGCCTGATGAACGGCATCTTCGCCGCACTCGATGCCATGTTGTTCTACGTGTTCTTTGAGGCCAGCCTAATTCCGATGTACATCATCATCGGTGTCTGGGGCGGTCCGAACCGTGTTTATGCCGCCTTCAAATTCTTCCTCTACACCCTTGCAGGCTCACTTCTGATGCTCGTGGCCCTGATCTGGCTGTTCCTAGAATCCGGCGGCAGTTTTGTCTTGCCGGAATGGCACGCACTCAAGATCGGCATGGCTCCTCAAATCCTGCTGTTTATTGCCTTCCTAATCGCCTTTGCCGTCAAGGTGCCCATGTGGCCGGTGCATACTTGGTTACCCGATGCCCACGTCGAGGCTCCCACAGGGGGCTCGGTCGTGCTGGCCGCCATCATGCTGAAACTGGGTGCCTACGGCTTCCTGCGGTTCTCACTACCTATCGCACCGGATGCCAGCCATTATTTCGCCCCGATGATGATTGCACTCTCGCTCATCGCCGTGATCTACATCGGCTTTGTAGCCTTGGTGCAAACCGACATGAAGAAGCTGATCGCCTATTCTTCAATCTCTCACATGGGGTTTGTCACGCTGGGATTTTTCCTCTTCAATTCGCTCGGCATCGAAGGTGCTTTGGTGCAGATGATCTCCCACGGGTTCATCTCCGCTGCGATGTTCCTCTGCGTTGGCGTGATGTATGACCGCATGCATTCGCGCATGATCGGCGATTACGGCGGCGTCATCCACACCATGCCGAAATTTGCCGCTCTGTTCGTTTTCTTCGCCATGGCCAATGCAGGGTTGCCCGCCACGTCCGGCTTCGTCGGTGAATTCATGGTCATTCTGGGGGCTGTCAAAACCAACTTCTGGGTGGCTGCGGCCGCCGCGACCACGCTCATCATGGGAGCCGCCTACACACTCTGGATGGTCAAGCGCGTTGCCTTCGGCCCCATTGCCAACGATCACGTGCGCCATCTCGTCGATATCAATCAACGTGAATTTTTGATCCTCGCACTGCTTGCCGTCTGCGTACTGGGCATGGGACTCTATCCCTTCCCCTTCACCGATGTCATGCACATCTCCGTCGATAACCTGCTCCGGCATGTTGCCGTCAGCAAACTGTAGGGAACGACAATGCTCCAAAATTTTATTGCACCAGACTTAACGCCCGCCCTGCCGGAAATCTTCCTGTTGTCCATGGCGTGCGCGATTCTGCTCCTAAGTGCTTTCACTCACCGAACACGCCTCATCGCCGCGCTCATCGGCCCACTCACCCAACTCACGCTGGTAGGCTGTGCCGTTCTCACCTACCTCACCATGGACACCCAAACGGTGCTGACTTTCAGCAACATGTTTGTAGATGACCTGTTGGGCGATTTTCTAAAACTGATCCTCATGGTGGCCGTGACGACCGTTCTGGTCTACAGCCGTGATTATCTAGCAGTGCGTAATCTTGAAAAACCAGAGTTCTATCTGCTAGTACTCTTCGCCACCCTCGGCATGATGGTCATGATCTCCGCATCGCATCTGATCACTGTCTATCTGGGTCTGGAACTACTCTCGCTCTCCCTCTACGCACTGGTCGCCATTGACCGCGATTCCTCCCGTGCCACCGAAGCTGCGATGAAGTATTTCATCCTAGGCGCGCTCGCTTCCGGCCTCTTGCTCTACGGCATGTCGATGATCTACGGAGCCACAGGCACGCTTGAAATTGGCGGTATCGCCCAGGCCATTGACAATCATGCGGCCAACAGCGGATTGATGATCTTCGGCCTAGTCTTCCTAGTGGCCGGCATCGGATTCAAACTGGGTGCCGTCCCCTTCCACATGTGGATTCCCGACGTGTATCAGGGCGCACCCACTCCCATGACCCTCCTGATCGGCTCGGCCCCCAAACTGGCTGCTTTTGCCATGACACTGCGCCTGCTCGTTTATGGTCTCTTTGACCTGGCGGGACACTGGCAAGCCATGTTCATGATTATGGCGGTACTCTCCATCGCACTCGGCAATCTGGCCGCCATCGCCCAGACCAACCTCAAACGAATGCTCGGTTACTCCACCATCTCTCACATGGGCTTTTTATTGTTGGCCCTGATGAGCGGGGTCGTCGGAGATGACAAGCATTTCGCGCTCAATGCCTATAGCGTGGCGATGTACTACGTCGTCGCCTATGTGATGATGTCACTGGGCAGCTTCGGCATGATCCTGTTGCTCTCCCGTGCCGGACATGAAGCCGAAAACCTCGACGATTTCAAAGGGTTGAACAAAAGAAGTCCGTGGTTCGCCGCGATGATGATGATTTTCATGCTCTCCATGGCGGGCATTCCCTTCTTTGTCGGCTTCTTCGCCAAATTCTCGGTACTACTGGCGGCAGTGGATGCGGGTTATCTATCCCTCGTCATCTTCGCCGTAATCTTTTCGCTCATCGGTGCTTTTTATTACTTGCGCGTGATCAAACTCATGTACTTCGATCCACCCATCGACACGGCCCCCATTGAAGCACGTCTCGACATGCGCGTGCTATTGTCGGCTAATGGAATCGGCGTGGCACTCTTTGGCCTCTTTCCGAACATGCTGATGGCATTGTGCACGGCAACCCTCATCCATTCGATGTAGAATCCGACCTTTCAAATTTGGGCGGTTAACTCAGCGGTAGAGTGTTACCTTCACACGGTAGAAGCCACTGGTTCGATCCCAGTACCGCCCACCATTTTGATAGGAGAAACTTGATGGCACTTCCTCAACTCAAAATGACCCTCGATGATTTTGTCGACTGGGAAAATGAGCAGCCGGAGCGTCATATCTTCTATCGCGGTGAAATCTTCGCCATGAACGACGGTGAGGTTTCTGCCATGGCAGGGGTTCGTAAAGCCCATGCCCATGTCACCTTGAATCTCGGTGCTGCTCTCAACTCCCCTCTACGTGGCACCCCCTGTAAACCCTTTATCACTGATGTAAAACTACGCATTGATGCGGCAGAAACCATGTTCTACCCAGACATCATGGTCGGTTGTGATCCCCGTGATAAAAAAACGCCGCTTCATCTCGCGCATCCAAAACTCATTATCGAAGTGTTATCCGAATCCACAGCAGCCTTCGACCGAGGTTTGAAATTCATCACCTGTCGCCGCATCGACACCTTGGAAGAATATGCCTTGGTCGATATCGATCATCGTTGCGTCGAAGTTTTTCGTCGAAACTCAGATAACCAGTGGGTGCTACACGAATTCTCAGGTGAAGAATCCGTCGAATTTGCCAGCGTCGGACTCACCCTCTCCGCCGAACTGCTCTACGAAAACGTGGATATTGAAGAATAATGGTAACTACTCAGGTCGGTGTCAATCTCCCTCCCCTTCAAGGGGAGGGCTGGGGTGGGGATGGGGTTTTACGCGGAATTCCCCCCCCCATCCCCCTCCCCGCCTCCCCCTTGAAGGGGGAGGAGAGCTGTGTTGCGACCGGACCTGAGTAGTTACGAATAATGGCACTCAATCACACTCCCCCTCTGCCATGCGCCCTCTCCTTCAATGCAGCCCTGCTAGATTTTGGTCGTGCCGTTGAAGAGAGGTGGTCTACGGGCGATACCGCTTGATTACCCAACTGCTCGCCAATCAATCCCTGACGAAGGAACACCTGCACCACAAACAACAGGACGATTTGAGGAACATCGTCCGCTTTGCTGTGCAAAACACAGACTACTACCGCGATCGCTTCTGCGGTTTTGAAGAAGCCGAGCTGAAAAACCTGCCCCTCTTGCGCAAGCAGGATGTCACCGCCAACCTCGATGCCCTGCTCGTTCGCACCGCTAAGGATCACGCCAAACTAGGCCATACAGGGGGTTCCACCGGTTGTCCGCTGGCCTTCTGGTATGACGATGCCAAGCATGCGTTAATGCGGGCGGGCATGACACGCAGTTACATGATGTCGGGCTGGCAACCCGGCCAAAAAATCATCAACTTTTGGGGAGCCGCTCGTGACATCGGTGCGGGTGGCGTTTTTGACGACAACCCTGAAGCCTCGGAAAGAACGTTACCCGCTCAGGAATTCAACGAAACAAAATTGCAGGAGTGGGCTGAATTCATCTTGGCCTATCAACCCGTTTTACTGCAAGGTTACGCCTCGGCACTGACCGCCTTGGCCGACTTCATCATCGATCATCACCACAGGATGCCCCCTACCCTGCTCGGCATTTATTCCACCGCTGAAATGCTGGATGATCATGCCCGTGAACGGATGAAACGCGCTTTCGGCTGCCACGTCTTCAACCAATATGGCAGTCGCGAAATCCCCAACATCGCCTGCGAATGCCAGCACGGCAACATGCACATTTTCACTGACATGGTGTTCTTAGAATCACTGGTTCTGGAAGATGAGACTCGTTTAATCGTCACCTCTCTGACAAACCGCTTAATGCCCATGATTCGCTATGACATCGGGGATTCTGGGCAACTCAAGGAAGGCGACTGTCGCTGCGGTTCCCCCTTCCCCCTGATGGAAGTGGGACTATGCCGCAAAAACGATTTCATTCGCACAACAGATGGTCGCCGTATCCATCCTTCCTACTTTAATCGCCTACTTTATGGCGAAACACGAATTAAAGAATATCAATGGGTGCAAGACACGCCCGATCACCTCACGTTGAACATCGTCCCCCATGGAAATTGGCCGCCTCACCTGTCTGTGCTACTCCAAGACAGTATTCAACGCGACCTTGACATGCGGTTAGATGTAAAACCAAGCAACACTATCGCCCGCACTCTATCGGGTAAACGACGATTCGTTATCGGGTTGCCAACGCTCTGACGTAAAAATCTGGCTCTAGGTTTTAATGGCTCTATGCGGTTTGTAGTGGGTGACATGCCATATCGCTGACATGATAGTCTCCCTCCCCTTCAAGGGGAGGGTTGGGG
>JAUYFZ010000227.1 GCA_030689585.1 Rhodocyclaceae bacterium
GAATGCCGGCCTCGCTGAAGGCATGGGTCACCCGTGCGACCTGTTCAACGGTCACGCCCTTCTGCATGAGATTGAGTAATCGGTCGGAGGCCACTTCCAGTCCCCCTGATACGGCGATGCAGCCGCTCTGCGCGAGTTGCGAACACAGAAGCGGGGTGTAGGATTTTTCGAAGCGCACATTACTCCACCACGAGAGAGCACGACCCCGTTTCAGGAGTTCTTCAGCCAATGATTTCAGTGCCTTGGGGGGAGCGGCTTCATCGACGAAATGAAAGCCCGTCGTTCCCGTTTCGGCGATAACGGCTTCGATACGGTCAACCAGCAACGCGGCGGACAGCGTCTCGTGGTGCGCAATATAATCGAGCGAGACATCACAAAAACTGCATTTTTTCCAGTAACACCCCTGCGCCACGGTCAGTTTGTTCCATCGACCATCCGACCATAAACGATGCATGGGATTCAACATGTCGAGTACCGAAAGATAGCGATCCAGCGGCAGGCCGTCCCAAGTCGGCGTACCCACATCGGCGAAGGGAATGTCAGGTTCCGCCGCATCGATGAAATTAACCTGGCCGGCTTCGCGCACAAAAGTACGTACCAGACGATTCTGTGGACGTATACCCCGCAGGTGTTCCATCAGGGCCAACAACGGTCGTTCACCCGCATCCAGTGTCACATAATCGACGTAATCAAATACGCGGGGATCACTCAACTCACGTAGTTCGGTGTTGACGAAACCGCCACCGAGCACAATAGTGATGGACGGCTCATGCGCCCTGATCGACTGAGCCACCCGAAATGCGGCATAGACGGAACCCGGGAAGGGGACAGACAACAGAACTATTTGAGGTTTATGGTGAACCAAGGCGGCCAAAACCAGATCGTGCAGCGTGCGATCCACCAAATTATGGGGGGCGGCCAAGGCCGTTGCCAGTGGATCGAAGCTGGGTTGGCTATGCGCAAGTGCTTCCGCGTACCGCACGAATTCAAAGCGTGAATCGACCGCATCGCGCAGCACGTCCGCGAGATCATTGAGATACAACGTCGCAAAATGTCGAGCGCGATCCTGAAGTCCCAGCGCACCGAAAGCCCAAGCCAGCGGGTCGCCCTCTTCTCCGTTTTCCGGATCAACATAATGATCGAGGACTGAAAAACGCGGACCTTCGGGCAGGAAATTCCGTCCGGCAATACGATGGGCGAAACTGGGATCTCGCCCCTGCAAATAAGACACCGCAGGCGTGATGGTGGCTAAATAACGATCAAACTGTCGGTCAAAAAAATCAACAGTCGCCGTGCGCCGATGGGGCAGCAAACTCGCCACGCACGCTCGAATCTCCAAGAGTCCTTCCGGCGAAAATAGCCGCAGTACCAAAGCCAGAGCCAAATCTTCCTGCATCGCCTCCATGCCGCGCGAACGCAAGAATCCCGTCAGATAAGCCGCAGAAGGATAGGGGGTATTGATTTGTGTCATCGGTGGGACGACAGTGAGGATGCGCGTCGTGGTCATAAATATCAGTATAATCCGCCGCTCTTACATCCACTTCAATCAACCTTCATGTCCCGCCCCACTCTTGTCGCCGGAAACTGGAAAATGCATGGCAGCCTAGCTGCCAATCTGAGCCTGCTTACCGCCTTGCGTGCGGGGGTCACACCAGCACTGAAACCTCAAGTGGCTGTCTGCGTGCCCACCCCCTATCTGGCGCAAGTCCAGTCAGTCTTGGCGGGCAGCCCCATCGCATGGGGGGCACAGGATGTTTCCGAACACGCCCAAGGGGCCTATACCGGGGAAATCAGCGCGGGAATGCTTCAAGACTTTGGTTGCCGCTATACGCTGGTGGGCCATTCCGAGCGTCGTGCTTATCACCATGAAACGGATGCACAGGTAGCGGCCAAAGCAGAAGCCGCACTCAAGATCGGCTTGACTCCTATCCTCTGCGTCGGCGAGACACTGGAAGAACGCGAAGCCGATGCAACGACCCAAGTGGTGACCCGTCAACTGGATGCAATCATCGCCCGTCTAGGGGCTGCCGGATTATCAAAATCGGTGATTGCCTATGAACCCGTCTGGGCCATTGGAACCGGCAAGACGGCCACACCACAACAGGCGCAAGCCGTCCATGCGATGATCCGTGCATGTATCGCACAAGTTGACGGCACGGTAGCCGACAGACTGCAAATTCTCTACGGTGGCAGCATGAAACCTGCGAACGCCAAAGAACTCATGGGGCAACCTGACATCGACGGCGGTCTTATCGGGGGGGCTGCCTTGGTTGCCACTGATTTTCTCGCCATTTGCAACAACGCGTAATCACCTTCAAAGACAGGACATTCAATGAACGACATGATATTTCCTCTGTTACTGACGACCCACCTGCTCGTGGGAGTCAGTATCATCGGGCTGGTACTTCTTCAGCACGGCAAGGGGGCCGACATGGGAGCCGCTTTTGGTTCCGGCGCATCGGGCAGCCTCTTCGGGGCGACCGGTTCAGCCAATTTCCTTTCCCGC
>JAUYFZ010000231.1 GCA_030689585.1 Rhodocyclaceae bacterium
GGCAACAAAAGAAGCAGCGTGGCCACGAAATAATCCTTGAGACGTAGCATGGTTTCTCTCTTCTGAAAGTACCAAGCCAGCATCATGGGCACGGCTATTTTCATCAATTCTGACGGCTGAATACGCATGAATCCCAGATTCAACCATCGTCTCGCTCCTTTGGACACATCGCCAAACAAAGCGACGGCAATGAGCAGCAACACGCCAAAAACATAAATGGGTAAGGCGGTATGCATCAATTGCTGGGGCGGAATCTGGGCGACGATTCGCATGAAGACTAGGGCAATGCCCATACTGAACAGTTGCGAGGTTAAGCGTTCTGGCGCGGCACTGGTCAGGGCCAATAAAGAAACTCCGAGCAACAACAGAACAAAAACCATCAACGGCTCATCGATGGGCGCCGCTATTTTGTGCCATGTTTGACGTATCCAGGGGGCGATCATGGGATTTCACCAAAGGACATGCCGGCGGGCAATTTATTCAACAAATAATAGTCCAGCACCTGCCGGGCAATAGGAGCCGCCGCCTGTGCGCCAAACCCGCCGTTTTCCACCAACACCGCGAGGGCGATGGTCGGTTGCTCTGCAGGAGCAAATGCAATGAACAAGGCATGGTCGCGCAATTCTTCCTTGACTTTACCTGCCACGTATTTCTCCCCCTTGAGCGAATATAACTGGGAGGTTCCCGTCTTTCCCGCAGAAACATAGCCGGCTCCCGCAAAGGCCCGCGCACCTGTGCCGGAAATATTGACATCTACCATGGCTTTTTTGATGACGTCGATATTTTCCTGTTTCAGGGGGATCGTCTTTAACGGTTGAGGTTCGATAAATGTTTTCTTTCCGGTGGCTGTATCGGTAATGAATTGAACAAGATGCGGACGATACATCACCCCGTTGTTGGCGAGTGTTGCCATCGCCTGAGCTAGTTGAATGGGCGTGTAGGTGTTATATCCCTGACCGATTCCGATGGAAATCGTCTCACCCGCATACCACTTTTGCATGTCCGGCTTTTTGAATCGCTTCTTTTTCCACGCCTGCGAGGGCAAAATGCCCTCGGATTCGCCTTCAACATCAATGCCGGTGCGACTTCCAAAACCAAACTGACGCATGAAACTGGAAATGTTGTCGATACCCAAATCATTAGCCAGAATATAAAAGTAGGTATCACAGGATTCGACAATGGCTTTGTGCATGTCCACCCGACCATGTCCTCCTTTTTTATCATCATTGAAGATGTGATTGCCAAAAACGAAGAATCCCGGATCTGAAATGGCCTGTTCTGGTTTGCGTTTGCCCAACTCTAAGGCGGCCAAGGCCATGTAAGGCTTGAACGTAGAACCCGGCGGATAGGCTCCATTCAATGCCCGATTAACCATGGGTTTCTCGGTAGACGTATTAAGTTCGTTCCAGTCTTGCGGGGAAATACCATCGACAAACAAGTTGGGATCGTAGTTGGGCAGAGAGACGAGAGCCAAAATTCCGCCCGTGGCCGGTTCAATGGCGATCAAGGCACCACGCCGATCACCAAAGGCTTTTTCGGCGATTTCCTGCAAACGGGCATCCACGGTCAACGTCAGGTTGTTACCCGCAGTGGGCGATGTTCTGGATAAAAGACGCACAGCTCGCCCTCCGGCATCCACTTCCACTTGCTCAAATCCGGTGATGCCATGCAGGTCAAATTCATAACGCTGTTCCAACCCTGTCTTCCCAAAATGTTCCGTGCCACGATAATTGGCCGTCTGCGCACGTTGCTCGATGGTGCCTTCGTCGTTGTTATTGATCCGGCTGATATAGCCCATCAGATGGGAAGCAAACGCCCCGCTCGGATATTGACGAAAAAGACGCGCTTTGATATCGACACCAGGGAAACGATAGCGTTGCACAATGAACCGCGCCACCTCTTCATCCGTTAACCGTGTGCGAATCGGTAGGGAATCGAAGTTCTTGGTTTCTTCCAATAGTTTTTTGAATCGCTTTCGATCTTTTGCCTGAATATCAACCACTTCCGACAAAGCATCAATCACGGATTCCAGACTGGCCTGCAACCGTGCAGGCACAATTTCCAGGGTATAGGCTGAATAGTTCCGGGCCAGCAATAACCCATTGCGGTCCACAATCAACCCCCGATTGGGCACGATGGGGACCATGGATATCCGGTTGCTTTCTGCCCGGGCCAAAAATTGCTCATGCCCGATCACCTGCAACCAGAAAAAGCGTGCAAACAACAGCGCGAAGGCAATGAGGACGAATCCACCCGCAATGGTCAGCCGATGGTTGAATCGCTCCAGATCTTCTTGAGGATTTCGAAATTCCATCAGATGGGTCGGGTGTCATCCCGTTCGACGGGTTGGTATTGCGGCAATAGCAGAAGATAGGTCAGGGGATACCAAAGGGCCACGGCCGTCAAACTCCCCAGAAACCAAAGCACGCCCGGAAAATCGCCCCCTCCCATCATGCGTACCATCAACATCACCCCCTGCATACCTAGCAGGAGCACCACCACATGCAGCATTTGCATCGAAAGTCGAAACCAAAGAATGCGCTTGGAAAATTCACCGGCGGCGAACGCCATCAATACATACGCCATGGGATGTTGCCCCATGACACTGCCATCCACCACATCCATGAACAATCCCAAGAAAAAGGCAACGCCCATGCCAATTTTCATCGGTTGATGAATGCACCAGAAAACAAGCACCAGCGCAACCCAATCCGGTATCCCAACCATTCGTCCCATAGGGAGCATATTGAAAAGCAGAGCCACCACCAAGGTGAGTGCAATAAACCGGTGATTGGCCGGTAACAGAATCTGTCGCGAAAAATGGGTGGGCTGCATCGCTAGGGGGTTGTGGTAAGCGTTGATAACGAAGGAATCTGACGTATCCCCAAAATCAAGACCAAGCCATGGCGTTCAATACCAGACAATGGAATGCAACGAATACGCGCAAAGGTGGAACTGTTGTCACGTTCAATCGACTCCACTTTGGCCGCCGGCAATCCCGGCAGATATACCCCATCAAGACCGGAAGTCATCAGTATGTCGCCCGGCTGCACATCCACATTGGTGGCCAGAAAACGAAGTTCAAGATTACCTGTTCCCATTCCCCCCAGTACTGCGCGAAGACCGTTGCGCTCAACCTGAACAGGAACCGCCTGCTCCTTGTCGGTCAACAATGTGATTTCGCTAGCCATGGGGAAAACCCGCGTTACCTGACCAATGACCCCGATGTCATCTACCACGGACTGCCCGACCACAATCCCCTCTTGTGAACCCTTGCTCACGATGACCCGGCGAGAAAATGAATCACGGACCGAATAAAGAATCTCTGCAATTTTCCCTTCAACCGGTTGACGCTCTTTCATTTCAAGGAGCGCACGAAGTTGACGATTTTCCTGCTCCAAATGTTTCTGCCGCAACAAGAGATGGGCAGAAGCCACCTGTCGCTGTTGTAACACTTTGTTTTCAGACTGTAATGACAGCAGGCTGGTCAGATTTTTTGAAAGTTCGCTTCCCGCTTCAGCCGGCAAATGGACCGCACGCCGCAAAGGCCAAGTCATCGTCATCACGACGGTTCGCACCCATTCCAGCGTATGGAAGCGCAGGTCCGCCACCAGCAATATGACGGACAAGGAACCCATGAAAACCAGCCGTGCAACCGGCGCAGTGCTCCGTGTGAAGAACTGGGGAGGAGAATGGCCGACAGAGGAATTCACAGGCTTATCACAGGACTACTCGTTTGAGAAAACACTCCCTAGCGTGTCCATTTTCTCTAGGGCCATACCGCAACCTCGAACCACGCAAGTCAGCGGATCATCGGCCACAATCACCGGCAAACCGGTTTCTTCCATCAGCAAACGGTCAATGTCGCGTAGCAGTGCCCCCCCGCCGGTGAGCATCATGCCTTTTTCGGCAATATCAGCCCCTAATTCCGGAGGAGTCTGTTCCAGAGCTACCTTCACCGCCCCAACGATCTTGTTGAGGGGATCCGCCATCGCTTCGAGAATTTCATTGGATGAAATCGTGAAACTACGAGGAATACCTTCGGCCAGATTGCGGCCCTTGACTTCCATTTC
>JAUYFZ010000237.1 GCA_030689585.1 Rhodocyclaceae bacterium
CGAATCGCCACCCCGCATCATGAAACATGCCCCATTGACCCCCATCCCCTCCCCAACCCTCCCCTTGAAGGGGAGGGAGAGATGCTCCTCCCCCTTCAAGGGGGAGGCTGGGAGGGGGATGGGGAATGTGTTTCACGTTAACGAACACAGGGCAGTTCGCCTCATGCGGTAAAAACTCACGGGCGAAAGTCGTCTTGCCCGCACCATTAGGGCCTGCAATGATGATGATTTTCAAATCTTGGGTCACAGCCACACCTTCCAAGGGGCTTGTTTCGTTTCCCACAAGGATTCCAGATGTACCCGATCTCGTTGTGTATCCATCGGATACCAGAACCCTGTGTGCTGGAATCCCACTAATTCACCGCGTTGGGCGAGATCATTCAAAGGGGTGGATTCCCAGGCGGTTGCATCATTGTTAATGGTGTCCAGACAAGCGGGAGAGAGCACAAAAAATCCGCCATTGACCCAACCCCCGTCACCCATGGGCTTTTCAACGAAACTCTGGATGAACTCATTTTTCATGTCGAATGCGCCAAATCGTCCTGGGGGTTGCACGGCCAGTGCCGTGGCCTGTTTGCCATGGGCTTGATGAAATTGGATGAGTTCAGTGATATTGACATCCGATAAACCATCGCCATAGGTAAAACAAAAGGTTTCTTCCTCTCGAAGGTAGGGAGCGACACGCTTCAAGCGTCCGCCTGTCTGCGTTTGTTCGCCTGTATCTACGAGCGTCACACGCCAAGGTTCGGCGTGACGTTCATGCACTTCCATTTCATTCATGCGCATGTCGAAGGTGACATCGGAGGTATGCAGGAAGTAATTCGCAAAGTATTCTTTGATGATGTAACCCTTGTAACCTAAGCAGATGATGAAGTCGTTAATCCCGTGGTGGGAGTAGGTTTTCATGATGTGCCAGATAAGGGGTTTGCCCCCCACTTCGATCATGGGCTTGGGTTTGAGATGGGATTCTTCGCTGATACGAGTGCCGAAACCGCCGGCTAGGATGACACATTTCATAGGCTGTCCACTTCCTGAGGAGACATTTCCCGCCATTGTCCACGGCGCAGGCTCGACGGCAGGGTGACGGGGCCGTAGCGTACCCGCATCAAGCGGCTGACGGTTAATCCGACCGCTTCAAACATGCGGCGGACTTCCCGGTTTCGGCCTTCGGACAAGGTGACGTTGAACCATTTATTGGCCCCTTCTCCGCCTACCGATTCGAGGCGCGTGAAACGTGCCGGGCCGTCTTCCAGTTCAATGCCCGTGGTGAGTTGGGCTAAGGCTTCATCGGTGGGTTCGCCGAGTATTCGTACGGCATATTCCCGTTCCAGATTGCTGCGGGGGTGCATTAGACGGTTGGCGAGTTCGCCGTTACTGGTGAATAACAGCAAACCGCAGGAATTGAAATCCAGCCGACCGATGGCAATCCATCGTCCACCGCGCAGACGGGGCAGACGGTCAAAGACGCTGGGGCGGCCCCCCGGATCATCGCGGGAGACAATTTCACCTTCTGGCTTGTGATAGAGCAATACCTTGGGTTGGCGCGAGGGATTGGCACGCACCTGTACCAGTTTGCCGTCCACCTTGACCCGGTCGCCCGGCGCAATGCGCTGACCGACATGGGCGGGTTCTCCGTTGACGTTGATACGGCCAGCGGCGATCCATTCTTCGATTTCCCGACGTGCGCCTAATCCCGCATCGGCCAAGGCTTTATGGAGCTTGACGGTGACGATGGGTTCCGGCGGTGCTGTGCGGCGTGGGCTAGGGGGGAGGTTCGGTTGATCCTGATTCGACGGCTGCTGTGCGTAGGTCGGCGGCTTGATCGAGGGCTTGCTCGGGGGTCGTATGGGGCTGTTCTTGCGACGCGATGGAGGGGATTTGGAGCTGGTGGAGTGTGTCACTGTCGATCATCCTTTCGATTTCGGTGAGCGGCGGTAATTCGGACAGGCTTCTTAAGGCCAGATCGTCCAAGAATTGCCGTGTCGTAGCAAAAAGTGCCGGACGACCGGGGGTATCCCGATGTCCGACGGTGTCAATCCAGCCCCGTGCTTCCAAGGTTTTTATGATATTGGAGGATACCGCCACTCCTCGAATATCTTCAATATCGCCGCGAGTCACCGGTTGGCGATAGGCGATGATGGATAGTGTTTCAACGACGGCACGCGAATATTTAGGGGCGCGTTCGTTTTTCAGACGATCCAAGAATACCTGAATTTCAGGGCGCGTTCGAAAACGCCAGCCGGAAGACAGGGAGACGAGTTCGATGCCACGATCAGCCCAGTCGCGTCGCAGGTCTTCGAGCAATGATCGCCAGGTGTCGTCATCAAAATTTTGATCGAATAACCGCGCAAGCTCAGTGACGGGCAGGGGTTCATCTGCCGAGAGCAATACGGCTTCTAGGATGCGTTTGAAATCGTCAGGTTTGTGGGGGAGGGGGAGCATCGGCGGATTTTACATAGAGTGGGGCGAGAGCTTCATTTTGCGTGATCTCGATCAAGCTTTCACGGGCCAGTTCCAGCACCGCAATGAAACTGATCACTAGGCTGGCCACTCCCACGGTCGCATCAAAAAGATCATCAAACAGCACATAACCACGTCCTGCCAGGTGACGCAGGATGCGTCCCATGGTTTCTCGCACAGAGAGTTCTTCACGGTGAATTTTGTGATGACCGGTGATTTTTGCACGACGGATTAAAGACAACCAAGCCATTTGAAGCGCGTCGACGTTAATGTCGGGCAACCGTTCAACCGATTGATCGCTGGGCAGTATCGTCACCCATTCAAAATCACGGTGGACACAGGGGAGTTCATTCAAACGGGTGGCGGCCAACCGGATGCGTTCGTATTCCATCAGTCGTCGCACCAGTTCCGCACGAGGGTCTTCCGGTTCGCCCGACTCGGAACGCGGTTGTCGGGGGAGCAACATGCGGGATTTAATCTCCAGCAACATGGCCGCCATCAGGAGATATTCTGCGGCCAGTTCCAGATTATTGCGACGCATGGATTCGACATAGTCCAGATATTGCACCGTCAGTGGAGCCATGGGAATGTCGAGAATATCAATGTTGGCGCGGCGGATCAGATACAACAGCAAATCGAGTGGGCCTTCGAAGGCATCCAGATAAATTTCCAGCGCATCGGGAGGAATATAAAGATCCCGTGGCAATTCCGACATCAGTTCGCCATAAATTTTGGGGCAGTGGGCAACGTCGTTCACTTGAAATACATTCCCCATCCCCCTCCCATCCCCCTCCCAGCCTCCCCCTTGAAGGGGGAGGAGCATCTTTCCCTCCCCTTGAAGGGGGAGGAGTATCTCTCCCTCCCCTTCAAGGGGGAGGAGCATCTCTCCCTCCCCTTCAAGGGGAGGGTTGGGGTGGGGATGGGGGTCAATGGGGCATGTTTCATGTGACAGGGGTGGGCTTCGTGACCATGCGAGTTAGTCCAATGGCGTTACGCACCTCGCGCAAGGTATCTTGTGCAAGACGGCGTGCTTTTTCGCAGCCTTCATCAATAATGGCGGTGATGCGGGCCGGATCGGCTTCGAAGGCTTTGGCTCGTTCCCGCATGGGGGCCTGTTCCTTGAGCACCGCTTCAATCATCGGTTGTTTGCAGTCCAAACATCCGATACCGGCGGACCGACAACCGGCCTCGACCCACGTCTTGACCTCATCGGATGAATAGATTTTATGAAACTGCCACACCGGACATTTTTCAGGATCGCCCACATCGGTGCGCCGCATCCGGGCCGGATCGGTTTTCATGGTGCGCATCTTTTTTGTAATGACATCCGCCTCTTCGCGCAATGCAATGGTATTGCCATAAGACTTGGACATTTTTTGTCCATCCAGCCCTGGCATTTTGGACGCGTGGGTCAGCAGAGCCTTTGGTTCAGCGAGCACGGGGCGACCATAGAGATGGTTGAAGCGACGGGCGATTTCCCGCGTAAATTCGATATGAGGGACCTGATCTTCCCCTACGGGCACTTTGTCGGCACGGTAGATCAAAATATCCGCCGCTTGTAACAACGGATACCCTAAAAAACCGTAGGTCGCCAAATCCTTATGAAGCAATTTTTCCTGCTGATCTTTCCAGGTGGGGACGCGTTCCAGCCAAGAAAGCGGGGTCATCATCGACAGCAACAAGAAAAGTTCGGCATGTTCCGGCACACGGGACTGAATGAAAAGCGTCGCCTTGGAGGGGTCGATACCGGCCGCCAACCAGTCGATAATCATGTCCTGCGTATGCTGCCCGATGGCGCCCGGCTCATCGTAAGCCGTGGTCAGTGCATGCCAGTCGGCCACCATGAAAAGACAGGGATGTTCATGTTGCAGTTGAACCCAGTTGGTCAATACCCCATGATAATGACCCAGATGCAGGCGGCCCGTGGGACGCATTCCAGAGAGAACTCTATTCATAAGATGTCCAGTATTTGTCGAATTTTATGGTCAAGTTCCTGTCCTGTAGGCAGGTTGGGTCCCGAAATGAATCGGGCTGAAAACTCATCCATGCTGAATCGTAACATTCTGTGTTGAGTGAGTTTTCTGATATGTCCTTGAGGAACGGAATCCTCTAGATGATAGGTCAAGATGGTAATGATATCTTTACCCGGAGTGTCTGCGATGGGAATATCCGAACCAATGATATTTTCAAATCGTTGATAGACAGGCTCTGGAACGATGAAGAACAAACCGTTTTTCACCAGCGAGGACCTTGAGTAAACGAGGCTTTTGCGGATGATTTGTGGCATCAGTCGCTTATGAACATTGGCCCAATTCAGGCCATGAGCGGAGGGAGGGATGAGGGGTTTTTTGTCCCGTGCGGCATACCATGCATCGCGATAGTTTCCGGTAATGTCTATGCTTTGAACTTCGATACCAACGTATTCTATCAATTGATCTTCTTTGATATGCGCCAACACCCAATCCATGCTCATGGTTCTTAGTTTTACTTCTTTACCGGAGTTTTGTCCTAATGCAACAACACAATTGCTACTTGTTTTTTTGAGATATTCATCAAATAACATGAACGGAAGTTTTCCAAACACGCTTTCTGATACATGTCTGATTGATTCGTAATTATTTGCATACAAGCGGTTTGGGCAGATAATTACATTTTGTCCTGCATTTGAAACAGAGCAAGTACCGTAGCAAATTGTATTTGTGTGGTCGTATTTGCTACAGGCGCGTCCAGTAAATGGACACGCACTCAAACCCCAAAATTTTCTGGCTTTCGACGTGATGTCATCGGGTGCGTAGCCGAAAACTTCAATTAAATGACGTGAATTTTTCATCTTTTATGAAATAAGTTGTTTTATTTTTTCGCCAATAGCCTTGGCCATCAGTGGCGGAACAGCATTGCCTACCTGTTCAAACTGTTGGGTAAGATTACCAGCAAATATATATCTGTCAGGAAATGACTGAATCCGTGCGGCTTCACGAACTGAAATGGCTCTGTCTTGGGTGGGATGAAAGAAGCTACCCCAGTGGGGATCGCATTTTGTGAGAATGGTCGAACAAAGTGCGTCGGGATGCAATCGTCCGTAACGTTTTGTATGATCGCTCCTCCTAGCTCGTTTCAGACCTGCTGGTAACATGTCATGAGGAATATCCCGCCAACTTCCTCCTTGTGGAATGTATTTCAATCTATTCAGGTTTGCTATTCCCAATTTTGCGCATGCGTGATTGTAGATTTTTTGAGAATCTTTTCTGAGTATTTTTTGTAAGTCTGATTGTGGATCAACTGAATATTTTTCACCGTGTATTATTTGTCCAGGAATAAGATCAGGCAAATCAGAAATTGCATCCCATGTTGTCGTTTGGCTTAGCAAGTGTTGTGAAAAAAGCGGAAGTGGTTTTAGGCACAGTTCTTTTGCACCTGTAAAGTTAGCCACTGCATGTGCATCATGGGTGGGTTCTGGAAATTCAATTTTTCCTCCGTCACGAAGAGCAATGAAGATGGTTCTGAAA
>JAUYFZ010000172.1 GCA_030689585.1 Rhodocyclaceae bacterium
ACAACAAAGCTAAAGTGACCACGAAAAAGGCATATGGTTTCAAGAGCTTTGATGTTATAAAAATAGCATTATATCATACACTTGGAAATCTGCCCGAACCAGAAGTTACCCACAGATTCTGCGGATGAACCATTAATACAAATAGCATTTAATGACCCAGATTTTTTTCATTGGGAGTTGAGACCGTTTGATAATGGTGTAAGCGTAAATGGACAAACTAAACGTTGGGTTCCATACGAGAAAATTAGAGATTCAAAAAAATCTGTTGGATGGAGCACATGGCTGGATAAGTATGGGGCAAACGCCGATGGAACAAGAGAGCTTAAAGAGCTGTTTGGCTTTAAGCCATTTGATACGCCAAAACCAACCCAATTAATAAAATGGTTTCTCTCTCTTCATGCAGATGAGAATGCAATTGCTTTAGACTTCTTTGCTGGTTCTTCTGCCACAGCACAAGCCGTCATGCAACTCAACGCCGAAGACGGCGGCAGTCGAAAATTCATCATGGTGCAGCTCCCCGAGTCCTGCGACGAAAAATCAGAGGCCTTCAAAGCGGGCTACACCACTATCTCCGAGATCGGTAAGGAGCGCATCCGCCGGGCTGGCAAGAAGATCACAGAAGAACAGGGCGACAAGGCCGCCAAGAAGGGGCTTGACACCGGTTTTCGGGTCTTCAAGGTGGACACCTCCAGCCTCAAGGATGTCTATTACACCCCGGACGCCTTGCAGCAAAAGCAACTGGACCTCTTTGCCGACCACATCAAGCCAGACCGCAGCCCGGAAGATCTGCTCTTTCAGGTCTTCCTCGACTGGGGTCTGGACCTGACCCTGCCAATTGTGAAGGAAACCATCGACGCCAAGATGGTCTTCTTCGTGGACAACAATGCCCTCCTCGCCTGTTTTGATAAAGGGATAAATGAGGAACTGGTAAAGAAGCTGGCCACTCGTAAGCCCCTTCGGGCGGTCTTCCGCGATGACGCCTTTGACAGCGACAGCGTCAAGATCAATGTCGAGCAGATCTTTAAGCTGCTTTCTCCCGGCACCGACGTGAAGTCGATCTGAGCCAGGGGCAACCATGAAATTAAAATTCAAGAAACAGACCTTCCAGACCGAGGCGGTCAACGCCGTGGCCGACTGCTTTACAGGCCAGCCGAAGAGCGAGGGGGTCAGCTATCGTATTGACCCGGGAGAAAAGCCTGTAAGTGCCGGTCCGGTGCAGCCGAAGCTGTATAATGGGCCTACGGCGGATCTTGCCCAGTCCGGCTTCAAGAACCGGGAGCTGGTCCTGACCGGCCCCCAGCTACTCGACAACATTCATGGCGTGCAGCTGCACCAGAATCTTCCCCAATCCATCGCCCTGATTAGCAGCAAGGCTTGCAAAGTCAATCTCGATATCGAGATGGAGACCGGCACCGGCAAGACCTACTGCTACATCAAAACCATGTTTGAGTTGAACCGCCGCTATGGCTGGTCCAAGTTTATCGTGGTGGTGCCGTCGGTGGCGATCCGGGAAGGGGTGTACAAGTCCTTTGAAATCACCGCCGATCATTTCCTGGAAGAGTATGGCAACCGCGCCCGTTTCTTCATTTACAACTCCAAGCACCCCCACCACTTGGAGCAATTTTCCTCGGATGGCGGCATCAATGCCATGATCATTAATGTCCAGGCCTTCAATGCCCGTGGCAAGGACGCCCGCCGCATTTATGAGGAGTTGGACGATTTCCAGTCGCGCCGGCCCATTGATGTGATCAAGAGCAATCATCCGATCATGATTCTGGATGAGCCGCAAAAACTGGAAGGGGCCAAGACCGCCGAGGCGCTCAAGGAGTTCGGGCCGCTGGCCATCCTGCGCTACTCCGCCACCCACAAGACCGAACACAACAAGATTTACCGGTTGGACGCCCTGGACGCCTATACCCAGAAGCTGGTTAAAAAAATTGCGGTGCGTGGCATCACAGTGCGGGGCCTGACCGGCACCAACGCCTATCTCTACCTGGAATCCATTGATATCTCGCCCTCTGCGCCGCCGGTGGCCCGCATTGAATTTGAAGTGAAGCAGCAGACAGGCATCGTGCGGAAATCACGAAAATTCGGCAAAGGTGACAACCTCTTCGACCTTTCCGGGGGATTGGCGCAATATAAGAATTTTGTGATCAACGATATCGACGCAAACCAAGACACCGTTACCTTCACCAATGGCGAGATGCTGACGGCCGGCGAGGCTACCGGCGATGTCAACGAAATCACTCTGCGCCGGATTCAGATCCGCGAGGCGGTCAAGGCCCATCTGGAGAAGGAACAGGCCCTTTTTTCCCAAGGCATCAAGGTTCTCTCCCTTTTCTTCATCGATGAGGTGGCCAAGTACCGGCGCTATGTCGAAGGTGGCGAGCTTCCCGGTGAGTACGCTCAGATGTTTGAGGAAGAGTATAAAAACGCCCTCAACGACCTGCCATTGCTGGTAGATGTGCCATATCGCAAATACCTGGACGGGATCAAGGTGGAGAAGACCCACAACGGCTATTTTTCCATCGACAAGAAAAGCAACCGCCTAGTTGATCCGACAGTGGGGGCGAGGAGCACGGAAGCCGATGATGTGGACGCCTATGACCTCATTTTGAAGGACAAGGAGCGGCTGCTTTCTCTCGAAGAGCCGGTGCGCTTCATCTTCTCCCATTCCGCCTTGAGCGAAGGCTGGGACAATCCCAACGTCTTTGTCATCTGCACCTTGAAACACAGCGACAGCAGCATCCGCAAGCGTCAGGAAGTGGGGCGCGGCCTGCGTCTCTGCGTCAACCAGGCGGGTGATCGGATGGATAGCGGCGACAACATCCACACCATCAACCAGCTGACCGTGGTAGCCAGCGAGAGCTACAAAACCTTCGTCGGCGACCTGCAGAAGGAAATCTCCGAATCGCTTTCTGCTCGACCCAGGAAAGCAGATGAGGCTTATTTTACCGGCAAGATTCTGAAGTCCGAGAAAGGAGATGTCGCGGTCACGGAGCAGATGGCCAAACAGATTTACCGCTATCTCCTGAAAAATGACTACACCGATGACAAGGACGCCATCACCAGTACCTATCATGAAGCCAAAAAAGCTGAGACCCTGGCCCCACTACCCCCGGACCTTGTTCCTTATTTTGCGCAGATTATTCAATTAATCGACAGTGTCTTCAGCGATGCCGCTTTGCCAACAATCGATGATGGCCGGAAAACCAAATCGAATCCCCTAAACGCAAACCTGGAGAAGGCGGAGTTCAAAGCCCTGTGGGAGAAGATCAACCGCAAGGCGGCTTATGCCGTCCACTTCGAAACCGATGAGCTGATTACGAAATGCGTGGCTGCCCTGGATAAGGAGTTGGTGGTCACCAAGCTGCGATACACGATTGAACGGGGCGAGCAAAGCGACTCGATCAGTTACGATGACATGGTCAGCGGTCAGGGTTTCACGATGAAGGAGAACGAATCCGATTCCCTGAATTACTCCAGCCATTCCGTCGTCAAATACGACCTGATCGGCAAACTGGCCGAAGACACCCAACTGACCAGAAAAACCATCGCCGAAATCCTGAAAACAATCAAACCCGCTGTTTTCGCTCAATACCGAGTGAATCCGGAAGACTTCATGCTGAAAGCCGCCAGGACCATCAACGAGCAGAAGGCCACGGCGGTCGTGGAACATCTTTCTTATGATCCGGTTGAAGATTGTCACAAGTTGAACGAAATCTTCACCGTGGACAAGCAGCAGGATTTCAGCCGAGCGGTGAAGACCGATCGCCACGTTTATGACTATGTTTTCACCGACTCTAAGATTGAGCGGGCCTTTGTGACGGAACTCGACAAGAGTGCCGAGGTGGTGGTCTATGCAAAACTCCCAAGGGGTTTCTTCATCCCGACCCCGGTTGGCAACTACAATCCGGACTGGGCCATTGCCTTCAAGGAGGGGAAGGTCAAGCATATCTACTTTGTCGCTGAGACCAAAGGCTCCATGTCCACCCTGGAACTTAAGGAGATCGAGAAGTGCAAGGTTAACTGCGCCAGGAAGTTTTTTGCCCGAATCACCTCGGAACAGGTGAAGTATGATGTGGTGGATAGCTATGCCAAGCTGATGGATTTGGTGGGATGTTAGCTGTTGTTAGATCTTCAAGATCAGGCAATGTCGGTTGTGAAAACGAATTCGCATGGAGATCCGGTTTCGATGACAACACCTCCCCCTAGGCCCTTAGCGATGATTCGCGAGTTCCAGCTGGCCGACTGGGTTACTCTCGCGAACGCTGTCTGCGGTATAGGGGCGATATTCTCCACAATGACGTACCTGCAAACCGGCGAGATCAGGCACGTCTATTTTGCCTCTGCTCTGGTGTTCGCTGCCCTGATATTTGACATCCTGGATGGCCGTATCGCCAGATGGCGGCAAATGGCGTCAGTGATGGGTCGAGAACTCGACTCCCTCGCCGATGTTATTTCCTTCGGCGTCGCCCCGGCGATTATTGCTTACGGTTGCGGCATGCAGGGCCTATACGACCGCATCGTCTTGGCCTACTTTGTCGCCTGCGGGGTCTCGCGCCTGGCCCGTTACAACGTGACCGCCGAAACGCTGTCCGAGGGTGGCGACAAGGTGAAGTACTTTGAAGGAACACCTATCCCGACCTCCCTCCTCCTCGTCTTGCTGATGGCGACCGCAGCTTCGTTCGGCGCGGTCCACCAACATCTCTGGTTTGGCCAAGTCATGCTTGCCGGTTTCAAGCTCCATCCCCTCGTCCTGACCTTCGCCCTCTCGGGCTCGCTAATGATCAGCCGAATCCGCATTCCAAAGATTATGAAGCGGGCAGCACGTTGCAGTGAGAGGGTTCTGGCTTGCATGTCTTGACAACTGGGTCCCCCGGGAAACGATATCGCCAAGGTTTATATCAAGCTTTCCTGCCCGCGAGCCGGCCCCGCTTTATTCCGGGCAATCAGGTCTCCCTGTTACACAACGGAGAGGCCTATTTCCCCGCCATCGAAGCGGCGTTCGACCGGGCAAGGCACGAAATTTATCTTGAAACCTATATTTACGAAGATGACGCCATCGGGCGGCGGATTGCGGAGGCGCTGCAGCGGGCTGTCCAGCGCGGGGTAAAGGTCTGGATGCTGATCGACGGCTACGGGTCCAAGGACCTGCCGGGGAGCGTGCCGGGGAGCGTGCTGGGCCGCCTGCGGGCGGGCGGCGTGGGGACGCTCATCTACCGGCCCCAGATATCCCCCTGGACGTTTCGGCGCAAGCGCCTGCGCCGAATGCACCGGAAAATCGTGGTCGTGGATCGGGAGATCGCCTTTGTCGGGGGGATCAATATTATTGATGACAGGGGACCGACGGGCGACATGCCCCCTCGCTACGACTATGCAGTAGCCGTGGAAGGGCCGCTGGTGGACGAGATCCGCCTTTCCGTCCAGCGGCTGTGGTCAGTGGTGGCATGGCATCATTTTCGCAAAGGGACGGTCCGGGGCGGGGCACTGCCTGTTTCAACCTCCGCCGGGGGGCAGATGAGCGCGGCATTCCTGGTGCGGGACAATATCCGCCATCGCCGGGACATTGAAGCGGCATATCTGCGGGCGATCGAGGAGGCGGAATCAGCGATCATTATAGCCAATGCTTACTTTTTTCCGGGGCTTGATTTTCGGCATGTGCTTATCAAGGCGGCCGGGCGCGGCGTACGGGTGGTTTTGCTGCTGCAGGGGAGGGTGGAATATCTTCTCCAGCATTATGCCACGCGGGCGCTCTATGGCAATTTCCTCGATGCCGGCATTGAAATTTATGAATACCGCAAGAGCTTTTTGCACGCCAAAGTGGCGGTGATCGACGGCCATTGGGCAACGGTGGGGTCTTCGAATATCGATCCGTTCAGTCTGCTGCTTTCACGCGAAGCGAATGTTGCCGTGGACGACGAAAAATTCGCCGCGACTCTGACCCAAAGCCTGAAACTGACCATGGAAACCGATGGCCAGCGGATCTTCAGGGACAACTGGAAACAGCAGCCCGCTAGTTTACGATTCATGAGCTGGCTCAGTTATGGTTTGCTGCGTTTGATGATGGGAATCAGCGGGTATGCCCGTGAAAACAGCCGGGCAAGGATCGTGCGAACACCCGCCCAGGAGGAATGAGGGGAAAGACAAGGCAAGTGCGCGTTCCCGCGCGCGCCTGCCTTCATAACTCCGGCGCCGAGGCGCTCACTTTGCTCCGGGCGCGATGGCAATTTCTCTTGCCGGGATGGGTATTTTCCCTTGGACAAAAGGGGGGGGAATGCTGTAGTTTAATGCAAACGTAATGCGGCCCGTATGTCGGGTCATCGTCCTTGCCCCCTGCTGTTTGTCGATTGCTTGGTGGAGACCGGCGCAAGCCTTGCTTCCCCTGTGTCGTTTCACGGCGATGGGTCACGTTGCTCACGCTGAAGTCATCCTCCGTGGTTTTTTCCTATTTTACGAGACCGGCGCCATTTCATGAAAACTACAAATCAGACCCATCGCACCAAGTTCATTTTTATCACCGGCGGCGTTCTCTCTTCCCTTGGCAAAGGGTTGGCCGCAGCTTCCATCGGCGCTCTTCTCGAGAGTCGCGGTCTGTCCATCACCTTTCAGAAGCTGGACCCGTACATCAATGTGGACCCTGGCACCATGAATCCCTTCCAGCATGGCGAGGTGTATGTCACCGATGACGGGGCGGAAACCGACCTTGATCTCGGCCATTACGAGCGGTACACCTCCGTGGTCCTGGGGCAGCGCAACAACTACACCTCGGGCCGCATCTATCATTCGGTGATCAGCAAGGAGCGGCGCGGGGAATACCTGGGCGGCACCGTGCAGGTGATCCCGCATATCACCGATGAAATCAAGGCGGCCATCCTTCAGTTTGAAGGCGAGGTGGATGTGGCCATCATCGAGATCGGCGGCACCATCGGCGATATCGAAGGTCTGCCCTTTCTGGAGGCGATCCGTCAGTTCCGCACCGATGTGGGTCGGGAAAATTCGCTGTACATCCATGTTACCTGGGTTCCCTACATCAAGACCGCAGGTGAGGTGAAGACCAAGCCCACCCAGCACAGCGTCAAAGAGTTGCGGGCCATCGGCATCCAGCCGGACATCCTGCTCTGCCGCACGGAAAGTCTGCTTTCCAATGAACTGAAGGCCAAGATCTCCCTGTTCTGCAATGTGGAGAAAGAGGCGGTGATCACGGCCCGCGATGTGGAGAATATTTACGAGGTGCCGCTTTGTTTCCATGCCGAGGGGCTTGACGACATCATCCTCAATAAGCTCAATATCTGGACCGGGGCACCGCGTCTGGATGCCTGGCAGGAGTTGGTCGAAAAGGTCAAGCATCCGAAACGCGAGGTGGAGATCGGCATTATCGGCAAATACGTCGATCTGACCGAGTCGTACAAGAGTCTGCACGAGGCCTTGGTGCACGGGGGTGTGGCCAATGAGGCCAAGGTGCGGCTCCGCTATGTGAGCGCCGAGGAGATTGAAGACAAGGGCGCCGACGGCCTGCTGGCCGGGTGTCACGGGGTATTGGTGCCGGGCGGCTTCGGCAGTCGTGGGGTGGCGGGCAAGATACAGGCCGTTACCTTTGCCCGGGAGAAGAAGGTGCCCTATTTCGGCATCTGTCTGGGCATGCAGCTGGCGGTGATTGAGTTCGCCAGAAATATCGCCGGGATGAAAGACGCCGATAGCACCGAGTTCAACCAGCTCACCAAGCATCCGGTCATCTATTTTATCAAGGAGTGGTTTGATTACCGCACCGGCAAAATCCAGATCCGTGACGAATCCACTGCCCTGGGCGGCACTCTGCGGCTGGGGGCTTACCCCTGCAAGATGGTGGAGGGCACCTTTGCCCACAAGGCCTATGGCACAGACCAGATAGAAGAACGGCATCGGCACCGTTATGAATTCAACAATAT
>JAUYFZ010000244.1 GCA_030689585.1 Rhodocyclaceae bacterium
GAAGTCGTCAATCTCTTCTTTGGTCGTCACCGGCAGTTACCTTCCGGCATTCCTGCCATTCCGCTGGATCAACCGTCTACCTCTCAGGAACGTGCCACGTTCTATGCGATGCTGGTCGGCAAAAACATTTCTGAAATCAATGCCTATTGGGCACGGCTGGTCTTTTCTGGTCGGATGCAACCTCCCCGACAAACGATCAATTCGGCTGAACTACTTTCGCTCGTTCGCGACAACCGAGGGGCTGTGGGTTATATTGATCGTCCAAAAACCGATTCACGCGTAAAAGTCGTGTTCGAACTGGGGAAATAAATGGTCGTTCGCTGGCAGGATCGCATTCTGGTACGCACAGCAGTCAGCGTGGTCGGGGTCTTTTTTTTGATCGGACTCCTCTCCATCACGTTGATCACCTCGTTGACGGGAGAGGTTCTTCAAAAACAATCCCAGCAACGACTCTCCGAACTGCTCGATACGGTAGAAAATACCGCCAGCATCGCCTGTTTTGTCGAAGATAAACAACTGGCACTCGAACTGGCACGCGGTCTGCTTAAAAACAGCGAAATCGCCGCAGTGACCTTGATTTCCGGTGCGAACACCAGTGCCAACACACTGGTTTCAGAAAAACGCCCGCAGATAACAGAGGTTGCCGGAGGCGCAAAAATCATTGAACTCTCCGTACGTCGCCCCATCGCCTCTCCCTTCGATGCCACCCAAATAATCGGTGAAATCCAGATCACCCCTCATCATGCAGAAATCGCACGGCAAATTCAGGAATCCAGCCATTTTGTTGCCATTGTGCTCGCCCTTCTATTGGCTCTCATCGCGGCCATCGTGGTCATGGTCGTTTTGCACTTTATCGTCCGGCCCGTGAAAGCCATGTCGGATAATCTGCATCGGTTGAACGTCAAAGCGGCCGAGCAACTTCCCCCCCCCAAGGGTCAGGAAAAAAATGAGATGGGTCGTCTCGCCAGCGACATCAACAAACTAATCAGCAATCTGGTGACTTTTTTTGATCTGGAACGAGAGCAACACCAAAAACATTCGGAAGAAGCCGCGCACCGTCTGGCCACGACCGACACGCTCACCGGTATCGCCAATCGGGCCGGATTGGAATATCACCTGACAGAATGCCTCCCACAATCTGCCGTGACTCCCTTCACCCTGATGAAGGTCGATCTGGATAATTTCCGACAAATCAATGAAGCCATTGGAATGACCGTAGGCGACCGTGTCTTGGCGATCACGTCTTCCCGTCTTACCACCTGTCTTAAGGATGCGGATCGTGTCGCCCGCTCAGGCGGGGATGAATTTTTCATCGTATTGCATGGAATCGACGATCCAGATACTGCCTCGCGAATCGCTGCCCGAATCGTCGTGGTATTGAGCGAACCCATCGCCTCCTTGAGAGAAGACAGCATAAGGGTCACGGCCAGTATCGGCCTCGTGTTTTGCCCTGCAAACGGCACTGATATTGCAACCTTATTGCGTAACGTCGATTTGGCACTCGATCACATCAAAACCCAAGGGGGCAATGGCTTTAAGTGTTTCGATCCTTCCATGGTGCAGGTAGCCGAAGAACGACATCGGATGGAATCCGACCTGCGCTTGTCCCTTCAGCGCAATGAACTTCGCCTTTACTACCAGCCCATCATCAATCTGGTCGACAATCGCCTAGCCGGAGCCGAAGCCCTCATCCGCTGGCAACATCCCACGCGTGGCCTAGTGCCGCCGGATGACTTTATTCCTCTGGCCGAAAGAACAGGACTTATCGTGGAGATCGGTCGCTGGGTGCTAGAAGAAGCCTGCCAACAACTGGCCATCTGGCGTGCTCAGCCATGGGGACAAAATCTCTATCTTTCCATCAACGTTTCTGCACGACAAATTCCCAACGATCTCTCACTCCGTCTGCTGCAAGACACCCTCCTCCACCACAAGCTTCCGACTAGCGCACTGGCCCTTGAAATCACGGAAGGCACCTTACTGTCTGACGTTAATCAGGGAATCGCCTGGCTCACGGAGTTACACCGAGCTGGTTTTCGTATTTATCTCGATGATTTCGGCACAGGTTATTCGTCGTTGTCCTATCTCAAACGATTCCCTATTGACATCGTCAAGATCGACCGCTCCTTTGTCCGCGACATGAGTGAAAACACGCAAGATCGCGCACTCATCGAAGCCATCATCGTGATGACCCGCACGCTCAGCATGGAAATTGTCGCCGAAGGAATCGAAAATGCCGACCAACTTGCTCTGCTCCGCACGCTAGGTGGTCAGTATGCCCAAGGATATTACTTCTCAAAACCCGTCCCCCCCGAAGCGTTTCCTATCACCTGTGAACGCATCACTCAACTTCTTCAATAATCATGAACCTACCTTCCCACCTCAAATACGCTCCTTCCCACGAATGGCTGAATCAGGAAGCCGACGGCACGGTAACCATCGGCATTACCGATCATGCACAGGACGCTTTAGGCGATATCGTTTTTCTTGAACTGCCGAAAGTGGGACAAAAACTCGCCAAGGGAGAGGCCTGTGCCGTCATCGAATCGGTCAAAGCTGCCTCCGATATATATGCCCCCCTATCGGGCGAAGTCATCGAGATTCATCAATCTGCCATTGACTCACCAGAAGCCATCAATAAAGATGCCTTTGGCACGTGGTTGTTCAAGCTTAAACCCGCTAATCCTTCTGAAATAGAGCAACTGTTGGATGCCACTGATTACATGAAAATAGCTGGCGCGGCATGATCTCGATTATTAAAACCCCATACCCTATCTATGGTCGCGTCTGAATTAATTGACAGTGCTCTGACTTGCCTAAAAACTGCCGTGCCGCTCGGTACGCGACTAGTCTTGTTCGGGTCTCGTGCACGTGGCGATGCACGCGATAACAGCGACTTGGATATTCTAGTGATTGAACCGCAAGTGGCCGACAGCGTTACAGAAATGATCCGTCTTTCCAGACTGACGGGACAACATTTGATTCCCGCAGACATTGTGGTTATGAATGATGCAACCTTCCAAAAACAACGACAAATCACCAACACATTAGCTTGGCGTGCAGCACGAGAAGGAATATTCCATGACTGCATCCACTGAGTATGCTCGTGCCTTACTCACTAAATAGTGCTTGGCAGAAAACCCCTATATTCCCCAGAAACACCTCATTCTCAGAGCGTTACACTATGTTTTGTTTGATCAAAACATTCATTGCCCAGTGCGTCTATGGTTGCCTGACGAAGTAAAGATTTTGTAAGGTTGATC
>JAUYFZ010000249.1 GCA_030689585.1 Rhodocyclaceae bacterium
TGCAAAATATCGATACGGTAGTTGAGGCGATCTGGATTGCTTTGCAAAAGGAATCTATCCCCCATCCCCTCCCCAACCCTCCCCTTGAAGGGGAGGGAGACTGTCATGTCAGCGATATGGCATGTCACCCACTACAAACCGCATAGAGCCGGAAATCATGTCTTTGGGAAGCCAATGCGACTCTCCGTCCCCGCCCGCAATCGTTGAATATTCGCCTTGTGTCGCAAAACCAGCATGAATGAAATGACCAGCACCGCGAGGGCGGCCTCACGGTGGGTCAGCATTCCAGCGGCCAGAGGAGCGAGGGCGGCGGCCATGAGGGCGGCCAGCGATGAGTAACGGGTTACCCCTGCAACGACCAGCCAGACGACGACACAAATCAGTGCCAAGCCCCCTGAAAATCCGGCCATGACCCCCAAAGCCGTGGCCACGCCCTTTCCACCTTTGAACTTTAAGAAGACGGGAAAGAGATGTCCGAAAAAAGCGGCCAGCCCTGCTATGGCGATGATCTCCGGCTGTTCCGGCTGGATTTGTGCCGCCATCACGACCGCCAGATAGCCTTTGAGAATGTCGCCGGTCAGCGTCAATGCGGCCGCCCCTTTGTTTCCGGTGCGCAGTACATTGGTCGCCCCAGGATTCCCCGATCCGAAACTTCGGGGATCCGCCAGACCGAAAACATTTGAGATAATGATGGCGAAGGGCAAAGAGCCTAGCAGGTAGCCCGCAAGGGCGGCGAACAGGAAGTAAGTGGGTTCCACGGTGTCAGTGTCCAGTGAGAGTAAAGGAGAAATGAAGTGGATTTTATCTTTATCGACGATCTTCGAGTGGAAGCGAATGTGGGTATTTATGCTCGCGAACAGGTTGCGCCGCAAACGCTGGAGATGAGCTTAACTTTTGGCGTGCCGGATGCAGCAGGACAAGACGATGAACTGAGCAAGACGATCGACTACGCTGCCGTGATCGTGCGCATTCGTGCCGAACTGGGCCTCCGCCATTTCAATTTGCTGGAAGCCTTGGGCGAGTATGTGGTGCAGTTGATGCTCGAAGAATTTCGCGCCCCTTGGGTCAAAATCAGCATTGCCAAGGTGGGGGTGGCGCGGGGAGTACGACGGGTGGGCGTGCAGATTGAACGTTCTTCAACAGGTCGGTAGCGGTATTTCGACCCAAAAAGTACTTCCCTTGCCTGGCGCACTTTCAAAGCCCACTTCACCGCCCATCAGATGGGCCAACTGTTGGTTGATGGCCAACCCCAGCCCCGTGCCACCGTATTGGCGTGTGGAGGAACCATCGGCCTGAACGAAGGGTTGAAACAATTTGCATTGTCGGTCTGCTGGAATACCGATGCCGGTATCCCGAACGAGAAACCGGATGCGCGTGCCTTCTCGTTTTTCCACGACGAGGGTAATGCCGCCAGTTTTTGTGAATTTGAGAGCATTAGAGAAATAATTGTTGAGAATTTGCTTTAATCGTTTTGCATCGCCCATGACCTTATCGGGAACGGTGTCGCCGACCGTGAGATGAAACGCCAGTCCTTGCTTTTCAGCGCGTGCTGCAAAGGCGGCTTGAAGGTTGTTTTCACACTCATGCAGACTAAAATAGATCGTTTCTATTTCAATTCGGTGTGATTCTATTTTAGAAAAATCAAGGATGTCAGTGATGATGGTCATCAGCGATTGCGCACTCTCTTCAATGGTGCCGAGATAATCACTCTGTTCGTCATTCAACGGGGTCATTTGAAGCAATTGCAACATGCCGAGGACACCGTTCATCGGGGTTCTGATTTCGTGGCTGATGTTGGCGAGAAATTCGCTCTTCGCCCGATTAGCATCCAGTGCGGCTTCTCGTGCGGCAATTAATGTACGTTGCGTTTCCACTCGTTCGGAAATATCGACCTTGACGGCGATGAATCCCTGAACCTCTCCGGTTTCGTCAAGCACGGGCGCAATGGTTTGATCTTCGTGATGAAGCCCCCCATCCTTGTAGCGGTTGACAATCTCGCCATGCCAGACGCGCCCCGCCACAAGTTCGTGCCACATCTGGGTATAAAACGCCTCCTCGTGTTGTCCCGACTTGAGAATGTCCCGTGGATTTTTTTCAACGACCTCTTCTGTGGTATAGCCCGTCAACTGCGTGAACGCCGGATTGACCCAGAGAATAATTCCTGTGGGGTCTGTGATAACCACGGCGTTGGCTGTGGCTGACAGCGCGGCTCCTTGAAAACGTGACCACCGTTCCTGACGTTTTTCTTCCGCGAGGGCGACTTGAGCACGCCGGTATTGCCGTGCCGCAATCACACCGAATATCACCAGCAACACAGAAAGAATGCCAACGGAAATCATGCCACGTTGCCATTGGCGAAGGGATTCTTGGTCGATGGCCGTATGAATGGCCGCATCGAGCTGAACCAAGTGGGTACGCGTCGCTGAATTGGTTAATCGATGGGTGATGTCATTCAGCTTTGGGACACCCTCAAAAACGATCCGTGCATGATCGGGCAATCGAGCAAAGTCAGCCCCACGCCCGGCACCCAACTGTGCGATGCTCCGCACAAGAAACAACTGGATGTTAGGTAAATCTTCTGGAACGATGGTCGATTCGCCTGCCGATAACTGCAATATCGCGATAGCAGAATCTTCGGTTTCATGCTGGAGTTTTCGGGTAGCCCTGTTATCCGGTAATGCTTCCGCCAGTTGGTGGGTGCCGTGAACGTAATAGCGCAGTGAATTCCGCGTGACGGCGACCAGATAACGGAATTGGTCGAGCAGAGCTTCGTCTTCGGCTAATGAACGTGCCAGTTTTTCAACATCAGGCGCAATGGAAGAAGAAGCCGCCGTCTGTTGCAGTTCCGTCAGTATTTTTTGAAGGGTGGCCAGATTCCGGTTGATCGCATCGTAGTTATGGTCAATGCCGTAACGTGTTCGCAAAACACCCTCGCGTAATCGAATATCTTCGGTGATAAAAACAGAGAGCACATCACGCGAATGCTGTAACGCGTGGCGCGTTGTGGATTCCGACATCCACCCAGCGAAAACAGCCAACAACAGCAATACCGGTATCAGAAACCATCCTGTTTTGCGAAAGGAGAGGCTCATTCCGGCAACTTTCCTGTCAGGGATTTCAGAAAAACCACCACGGCATCACGATCCTTTGTCGAAATAATCAACCCCAGTTGCGTGCGAGCCATAATTTCCACCGCTTCTTCCAGTGAGGCGATACGGCCATCGTGAAAATACGGAGCGGTCTTGTCGACATTCCGCAGCGAGGGAACTTTGAAGCGGAATTTGTCCTCTTCCCGCCCCGTTACATTGAATCGCCCATAATCGACTTTTTCGAGGGGGCGATTGGCGAAATAATCGCCCATCACGCCGAAAGTGGCAAACAGATTGCCCCCTACATTGACGCCCTGATGACAGGAAACGCACCCCAGTTCCCGAAAAAGCCGCCAACCTTCCTTCGCTTCATTGGAAATGGCGTGGGTATTGCCCCTTAGAAATTGATCGAAAGGGGAATCTACCGTGACCAGCCCCCGTTCGTATTCGGCTATCGCATCCCTCAGGATTTTTTCGTCGATAGAACGCCCGTAGGCCCGACGTGCCAGTTCATTCAGGGGGCCATCCTTCCTCAATTTCGCGATCACCTCCGGCAGCTTCGCCCCCATTTCCGATGGATTTTCGATGGGGCCCCCCGCCTGCTCAGTCAGATCCGCCGCACGCCCATCCCAGAACTGGCGAAGGTTGAAGCAACTATTCAACACAGTGGGCGCGTTGATCGGCCCGATTTTCCCACCGATGCCCACTGAAACCTGGCGATTTTCCGCGCCATAATTGGCGATGGCGTGACAAGAGGCGCAGCTTATCGTGCCATCGCCGGAGAGCCGAGTATCGTGAAACAATATTCTGCCAAGGGCGACCTTATCCGCATTCAGGTCCGCAGGCAGAACCAGCGGCTGGATGGGGCCTGAAATGGGAGTGGCGGATTGAGAGGAAGGTGCTATCGTGAGCGCAACGGAGTCCGTCACAGGGGTGGACTGACGTTCGCCACAGGCTGTGAGTGAGAATAAAACGAGAAGGAGTATGTAGCGGTAATTCATGCTGACGATGGTAACCCGTATATCTGATGTTTGTTCATGCTAACATTTCCAGCAACACCGGATGCCAAATGAGGGTATCTATTGTCCCATTCCATTACCCATAAGTCGAAGGCAGAAGCTCCTCCCCCTTCAAGGGGGAGGCTGGGAGGGGGATGG
>JAUYFZ010000254.1 GCA_030689585.1 Rhodocyclaceae bacterium
ATTCACCATTTTAATCGATTGAGTTCTATCGGCACATGCTGTTCGTCATTCGAAAACCAGAGTTGACCGTCCTGTATTGTGCATTGCAGTTGCATATTACGTTGGGCCAAAGCCACCAGAGCGGTTGATTGATCCGGGGCCAAGGTCAACACTGTTAAATGGGGAAAACGGGCCAACCCCGGTCCTTCCTTAGCCCACCAGAGATCACACGCTCTCCCCCCGTAAGCGATGACCACCACCTTGTCCGCTCTTCCTGCCGCTTTGCGAAGTGCCCGTTCGTCCGGAAGACCAACTTCGATCCACAGGCGAATTTCGCCGGAATACTCTTTAAGCCAGAGAGCCGGTTCATCCGTACTGGCCAGCCCCTTACCGAATTCAAGGCGAGGATCAGCATGAAGCGCGAAGGCCAGCAATCGAACCATCATGCGCTCGTCCGTTTCCGAAGGATGGCGTGCCAAGGTCAGCCCGTAATCACCGTAATGAGGACGGTCAAGATCGGAAACACCAAGATTGACTTTGAAAATAGTAGATTTGAGTGCCATGCTTTGAATTCGAAAAAATAACTCGTCGCATCTTATCAGACGATATTGAAGTAACCTATTGATGCAACCTTATTATGAAAGCATCACCCTGGATGAGTCGAACCCAGCGCGAAAATCAGCCACCGGCCGAAGCCGCTATCGCGGAGGATACGGTGGTAATGATGACGTGATGGTGATTTGGTTTCAAAATACAACCTCATACTCTTATTCCGAGGGAGGTTCAACATGACAAAGACGATTCGATTACTGGCGGCTATAGGAGGATTAACGATGCTAACACTGGATGTTACTGCGGGTAACACCGAAGCGATTGTTCTTGGCATGGGATGTTTCTGGGGGGCAGAAAAACGGATGGCAGAACTTCCCGGCGTACTCGACGTTGAAAGTGGTTACGCCAACGGGGATATTCCCGGCAATTATGAGGCTGTCCTGGCGCACGAGGCCGCGCTGAACCGAGGAAAGTCCACTAAACGCAACCATGTCGAAGTCGTCAAGGTTACCTTTGACCCCACCAAGGCGACCTTGGAGCGTGTATTGGCACGGTTTTGGGAGAGTCACGATCCGACCCAGGGCGACCGTCAGGGAAATGACATCGGCAGCAATTATCGTAGTGTGATCTACACCCATAATGCCCAACAGCAAACCCTCGCACTCAAAACACGCGACCGCTATCAGGTCGCTTTGAAACAGGGGGGCTTCAACACCATCACGACCGACATCGAGCCTTTAACGGTCTATTTTCCGGCAGAGGATTACCACCAGGACTATTTGAAGAAAAACCCAAAGGGTTACTGTGGACTCGGCGGCCTCAATGTACGCTATCCCGGATCTGTGATCAGTCAGGCAGCACCGCTCAAGGAGGCCTTGCCACTCGACCCGAAGATGTTGCAACACAAGCGCCAGATTGTCGTATTCGAGGCCGAAGCGTGTACTTATTGCAAACAGTTCAAAGCTGAAATCCTCGACCATTGGAAATCTGAAGTATCGATTGCACGCACCTTAAGAAGCCAACCTCCGACGGGCTGGCTTCTTGAAAAGCCTCTTTTTGCCACACCGACCATCGTCCTGTTTGAAAATGGCAAAGAGGTTTCACGTTTCACCGGTTATACCGGTGATAAGCCGCGTTTCTGGAAATGGCTTGGCTTTCATCTGCTCACCCCGGCGCAGCAGAAGATCGCATTTGAGCAGGGGACGGAACGCCCCGGCACGGGATCGCATCTCGATGAAAAACGTCCCGGGGTATTCGTAGACCCCGTCACCGGTGCCCCATTATTTCGCAGCGATACAAAATTCAACAGTGGCACAGGTTGGCCCAGCTTTTTCAACCCACTCGATGACGCCATCACGCTACACGAAGATAGTTCTCTCGGTATGCGCCGGGTAGAGGTGCGTAGTGCCAGCTCCGGCATACACCTCGGCCATCGCTTCGACGACGGCCCGCCGCCCACTGGAAAACGCTACTGCATCAACGGCAACGTACTCAAATTTGTGCCGGATTGAGGAAGCAGTAGCGAGATCAGGTCTTGGTAGAGCAGCCCGACATAAACCATCATGCGCAGAGCTACAATTTCACCGTCAAATCAATGACACGGCATACTTCTTCTATCGAGGTCGTGCCATCTAGCACGCATGCAATGGCTGATTCTGCCAACGGACGAAATCCTTTTGACAAGGCCAACTGACGTACCTCGTGAAGGGGGGCACGACGGGCGATCAGGTCATCTAGATCCGCATCCATTCGAAGCAGTTCCATGAGTGCTGCACGATGACGATACCCCTGAAAATCACACCGCTCACACCCCGCAGCACGATAAAGAGTTGGGGGCAATTCACAGCGAAGTAACACCGCTTCCTCTGGTTCCGCCGTGTAAGGAACCTTGCAATACGGACAGAGCTTGCGTACTAATCGCTGAGCAATCACGCCGACGATATTGCCAGCCATGATCTCTGGAGAGATGCCGATGTCAATCAACCGAGGAATCGCACCCACGGCAGAATTCGTGTGCAACGTGGAATACACCTGATGGCCTGTCATCGCCGCACGAAAAGCCATGCTGGCGGTGTCCGCATCCCTAATCTCGCCGACCAGAATGACATCCGGGTCCTGGCGCATCATCGAACGAATTCCGTCGGCAAAATTGAGCTTGACCGCTTCTGCCAAGGAAGTTTGCCGAATCATGGCCATCGGATATTCCACAGGGTCTTCCAGCGTCATGATGTTGATGCCCTCTGCGTTGATGTGGCTCAACATCGAATAGAGCGTGGTCGTTTTGCCTGAACCTGTGGGACCGGTCACCAAAAGGATACCTTCCGGACGAGCCATCATCTGCCGCAAAGTGGACAATTGCGACGCATCCAGCCCAATCGTTTCAAGAGGCATGATGCCCTTTTGGCGGTCCAGAATGCGCGCCACGATATTTTCACCGTGGATCGTCGGTTGAACCGACACGCGGAAATCGCTGATGCGCCCACTCACGGAAAGCGTCATGCGCCCATCCTGCGGTGCTCGGGTCTCGGCAATATTCATGCCGCTGATGACCTTGAGTCGCACGACCATCGCGACCCAGTGCGACTTGTGCAGGGCGCGAATCTGCCGCAATCGTCCGTCAATTCGGTAGCGAATGCGCAAAAAACCGGCTTCCGGTTCAAAATGAATATCCGAAGCGCGACATTTGACCGCATCGGTTAAGAAGGCATCCACCAACCTGACCACGGGTTGTCCCTCTTCATTTCCGATTTCTATTTCGTTCAAGATGCCGTCGATGGACAGTTCATGACCATAATATTGATCAATCGCATGGGCAATTTCAGATTCCCCAGCCAGTTTTGTTTCGAGAGTCCACCCCACAGGGATATAGGTACGCAACTGATCCAGCGTCACAATGTCGTCAGGATTTGTCATGGCAAAAGTGATGCGATGCTCATCGGACAGTTCATCGACCAAATGACCGATCGGCAGGATGTTGTATTGCATGGCAACTTCGCGAGGAACGAGTGCCAATGCCGCCGGATCGGCAATAACGCGAGTGAGGTCAACCGATTCCCGTCCTAGGGATTCACTCAATGCCTCACGCAATATCGACTCTGAAATAAACCCAAGCGATACCAGGACGCAACCCAATGGCATTCGCGTGGCCCCTCTCGCTTGCTCTATGAGGGCGATACGCAATTGATCTCCACTCAACAATCCCTTCGAGATCAACCATTCGCCTAATAATTCAGATTTATGGGGTTCGGATTCTTTCAAGGCAACCGTCCGGCAGCGATCAAACGACCATAGAGCAGATAAGGAGATAACCAGAGGACCCGATCATCAAAATCCGGCGACACGGTGCGGGAGATGAACCGAGTATCGCCAGGTGCTTCCAGATTTTCAATTTCATCGACACCCAAAGGGCCGGTAGCACCGGAGCGTCCCGTGCTAAAAATGACGGCAACGGCACTTTTGGACAGAATCGTTCCACACGCGGCTTCCTGACATATTTCAATATTCGGTATTGGTGGCGTGGCAGGATTAGACCAAATGCTTTTCAAGCCGTCAGCACTCGTGAAATGCTGATCCGTCGTGATCGCATAACGCACAGGCTGGTTCCAGCCATCCAGCAACCGCCCGGTAGCATCGACCGGCTGCAACCCCAATTCAACCGCAGGTAAAAAACCATTCAGCGGAGTCGCACAGCGTCCATGTGATTGAACTGTGGCTGTCGCGACACCACAGGTGGCGGCATCCTCCGTGCAGTATTGCCCTATCCCTGCATCTGTTGCCGTGGTTGGGCAAGGTAGCCGCCCCTGCAAGGCGGCATACCCCAACAGAGCATCGTGTGCCATCGCGAGCATGTTCTGAGTTTGCACACTTCGGCGCACCTCGTTTTGCGCTGAAAGAGGCATCCATAATCCCCCAAGAAGCAAGGTCACCACTACCATGACGACCGCCAGTTCTACCAGAGAAAAACCCCGTTCTCGCATCATTTTTTAACGTGAAACACATTCCCCATCCCCCTCCCAGCCTCCCCCTT
>JAUYFZ010000256.1 GCA_030689585.1 Rhodocyclaceae bacterium
ACACTTACAACATCACCGCGTGAACCCGTAGGAATCCCCTTCCTTTAGGGAGGGGAGGATGTCAAGAGCGCGCTTACCGCTCAGGAAATCAACTTCAGCCAACTGGGGCGTGAAATCGGCATCACACCACAAACGGCTCGACGCTGGCTGAAAGTGCTGGAAGCGACCTTCCAATGGTTCGAACTCCCCGCGTTTTCGGGTAATCCGGTCAAACGTGTTTCCGCACGTCCCAAAGGTTATCTGGCAGACACGGGGCTTGCCTGTCACCATGCAGGAATTTCCAGCCCTAGGACGCTGGGTGGTCATCCTTTGTTCGGTGCGCTGATTTGTGCTGTTGCCGAACCACGCTGGATTGCCGATGATGTATTCGCCATTCCATGGAATTTGCTGGAGTTCCCTCTCACTCTGAAGACATAAGGAAAACGGCGAATTCCAAATATTGGTGCTGTTGGCCGGAATCGAACTGGCGACCTACTGATTACGAATCAGTTGCTCTACCAACTGAGCTACAACAGCGAAGAGCCGGGATTATACCCGGCTCGGATGCTTTAAGCGTGCTGATTAACCTACATCGGCTCCATCTGTTCGGGTTTCGCCCTTGTTGTCGATCCAGGTGACGGTGACTTTGTCGCCAGATTTTGCACCGCCGACCTTGAAGCCAAAGACGGGATTGCGGGAAACGGACTGTGCTGCTTGTCCATCCACGATCATTTTGCCATTGAGAGCGACCGTGAATGTCTTGATGAAATGCGGCGGAACGACGTGGCCGGCACTGTCCTTGCGTAACCCTGTTTCCATCGGATGTGCCATGAGTACCTTGATATCGCACACATTGCCCACCATACGGGCGCGTATTTTCATTGGATCTGCCATGTTTTTCTCTCCTGTGATCAGCCGCCGCAGCCGCCGGCGGTTACTTTGATTTCTCGGGTGGCACTGTAGAACTTGCCGTCTGCCTTGGCCACTGCCTTGATAACGGAGGTGTGCCCCATTTTCAGGCGAACGGATACTTCCGGGAGAGCTCCATTGGCGAAATCGACATGGACTGACAAGGGAGCGGGGTTCTTCTCTACGAAAATAGAGATGGAGGTGGTGTTGGGAATCTTGCTGATGACCTCGACAGGGGTCACGGCACCGTTTTCGGCAATATCCGGTGCTTCGATCAACAGATCCTTGCTAACGATCGCCGCAGCCCCCCCGACGCTTTTAACGGCACTAGCGAGATCCTTGGCATCAAACGCGGTCTTGTTCCATTCCGCAGCTAGCACATCATCGGGTTTCAGCAGACCGACTGCCACAGCCGCCGCCAGTGCGCCCGTGCTTCCTATTCCTTTGAGACAATTTCTCCTGTTCATACGGTTTCCTCCTCCAGTAAAAAAACTATTATCGAAGCACTTAACGAGACATGCCCGATGGGCACGCGTGAATAATGGAGCCACTAGTCAAGCGGGCATGTGTTGTTCCACATTAACCCCAAGACGCAAGCCGACTATCAAATATTCCCATAGGTGCAATCAATTGCGCACCTTTTCCATTATCCAGTGTCCGGATTTTCCCCCTGCTTTTTCCAGCAGGCGAATATTATCAAGAATCATGCCGCGATCCACGGCCTTGCACATGTCGTAGATGGTTAAAAGAGCGGTGGATACTGCCGTCAGTGCTTCCATTTCAACGCCTGTTTGTCCTACGGTCTGAGTCGTTGTCTCGCAGATGACGCTGTGCGTGGCTTCGTCAAGCGTAAAAGCGACGGCAACGCGAGTCAGGGCGATGGGATGACACAGGGGAATCAGATCGGCGGTGCGTTTGGCGCCCTGTATCGCGGCAATTCGGGCGACACCCAGCACATCGCCCTTTTTCGCAGAACCCGATTGAATGAGGTCGAAAGTGGCCGGTTGCATGGAAATACGACCGGTGGCACGGGCCACGCGTTCCGTGGATGCTTTGGCTCCCACGTCGACCATGTGGGCTTGTCCGGCGGTATCAAAATGCGTGAGAGGTGAAGTAGAAAGTGTCATGGCGGGTATCATAAACGGATGCGCACTCATTTGCTGATCTTCCTGTTGTGTTGGATACCCGTCGCCTTGGCCGATGGGTTGCCGGATCTGGGCGAGGCGGCTCAATCCGATTTTTCGCCCCACGCGGAACGGAAGATTGGCGAGCGCATCCTTCACGATATTCGCTTGCACGAGCCGGCTTATCTGGATGATCCCGAGGTAGGGGATTACCTCAATCGTTTGGGCAAACACCTAGCTTCACAAAGTGAAGAGGCCCGGCAAGAGTTTAATTTCTTCGTGCTCCGTGATCCCACCCTTAACGCATTTGCCATGCCAGGAGGCTATATCGGGGTTCATACGGGACTTATTCTGGCGGCCCGTTCGGAATCAGAGTTAGCGGGTGTGTTGGCGCATGAAATATCCCACGTCACACAGCGACATCTGGCCCGGCTGTTAGGCAAGCAGAATCAGGCACAGATGGCGGGATTGCTTTCCATCGCCCTAGCGATACTGGCTTCAAGACAAAGTGCCGAATTGGCCCAGGGTGCGTTGGTGGCCGGGCAGGCGGCGGGCGTTCAGCATCAACTTAACTACTCGCGGGATTTTGAACAGGAAGCGGATCGTCTTGGATTACAACTGCTTGATAAAGCAGGGTTTGATGTGCGCGGCATGGCCGGATTTTTCGACCGACTGCAAAAATTTGGCAGACTCTATGAGAACAACGCGCCGGGTTATCTTCGTACCCATCCGCTGACCACTGAACGATTGGCGGACATGGAAAACCGCATCCGCACCATTTCGTACCGTCAAGTACCCGATTCCACCGATTTCATGCTCGTGCGTGCTCGGTTGCGGGCCGCAGAAGGGGTGGCGCGGGATGCAGTGACAGGGTTTGAATCCCGATTGGCGCAGCGCAAATTTATGCATGAAGCAGAGGAGCGTTATGGCCTTGCACGTGCACTCTTGCGAGCCAATGCGCCACGGTTGGCGAAAAAAGAGTTAGATGAACTTCGTCGATTAAAGATCGCTTCGCCGATGATCGAAACGCTGGCGGCTGAAATTTTGGTGGCACTAGAAGAGTCGACGGGGGCGTTAAAAATCCTGAAAGAAGCCCGTGTACGTTATCCGCAATCCCGCGCCATTGTTTACGCGCTGGTGGAA